>CAZIGN010000095.1:2704-6934 GCA_964538805.1 uncultured Lachnospiraceae bacterium | reverse complement strand
ATATATTATAATGTAATAAAGATTTGATAAGGAAATAATTATTAGGAGGTCACTGCATGAAGTTTAAGATGATACATGAAAATTATAACGTTTTAGATTTAGAAAAGTCACTAGAGTTTTATGAAAAAGCACTAGGGCTTAAAGAAAAAAGAAGAAAAGAAGCAGAAGATGGATCATTTATTATAGTGTATATTGCTAGTGAAGATGATAACTTTGAATTAGAATTGACTTGGCTTAAAGATTGGGACAGACCTTATAATTTGGGTGATTGTGAATTTCATCTTGCTTTTAGGACAGATGAATATGAAAAAGCATATGAGCTACACAAAAACATGGGTTGTATATGCTATGAGAACAAAAGTATGGGTATTTATTTTATTAGTGATCCCGATGGTTACTGGTTAGAGATAGTTCCTACCAGATAAGAAAAAGGTGTGATTATGAGAATAGGATATGCTTGTTTAACAGTTGGTAATTTAGATTTTAAATATAAAACACTAAGACTTGACTCTCTAGACAAAGAAAGGTTTGATGAGGTCGTAAGACATAATCTTAATATCTTACATGAGATGATATTATACAATGCTCGTAATGACATTAGGATGTTTAGAATCTCCTCTGATTTGATACCTTTTGGATCTGATGAGAGGATGGTCTACCCATGGCAAAATTCTTATACTTATGAATTTTCTGCCATAGGAGAATTAGCCCAAAAGTATGATATCCGACTTTCTATGCATCCTGGTCAATACAGTGTTTTGAATTCTCCAAATAAAGAAGTAGTAATTAGGACAATAAGAGATTTAGAATACCATTGTGATATACTTGAACTATTAAATACTGATTCTTCTTCAAAGATAGTCTTACACATAGGCGGTGCTTATGGAGATAAAACACAGGCTGTTAATAGATTTAAAAATGTTTACAATGATCTTAGTCATAGAATCAAAGAAAGACTTATCATAGAAAATGATGAAAGAATATACAATATTAAAGAAGTTTTAGAGATAGGTGAACAATTAAAAATACCGGTAGTTTTTGATAATTTGCATCATAAAATTAATCCACCAAGTGATATTATAAAAGAAGATGTTTATTGGATAGAAAGAGCAGCTAAAACCTGGAAGAATAAAGACGGAACTCAAAAAATCCACTTTTCAACACAAGATAAAGACAAAAAACCAGGAGCTCATTCTAGGTATATATCTGTGAGTGATTTTATGGATTTTTTTGTTACTTATAAGAACAAGTTTCCAAACAATAAAAAAGACATAGATATAATGCTTGAGGTTAAAGATAAGAATTTATCAGCGATTAAATGTAATAATCTTCTGAAAAGTTATGAACCTAAAACAACTAATATAAAATATCTAGAAAAAGAGTGGGCATTATACAAATATTTGATTTTATCAAAGGATCCAGGAAGCTATGAAATGATAAGAACTTTACTAAAGGATAAACACTCGTTTCCTGTAAAAGAATTTTATGAGATTATTGAAAAAGCAATTGAAAAAGAAGATAATAAAGGTTATGAAGTCAATACTTTAGAACATATTTGGGGCTATTTTAAAAACAAGGCAAACAAGATGCAAAAAGATAAGTTTTTTAAACTTTTAGAAAAATATATGGTTGAAGAGGATATAAATATGCAAGAGAAGATGCTTATAAAATTAAGAAAACATTTATATTTATTATCAGAAATTTATGAAGAAAAATATTTGAAGAATTCTTTATATCTTAGCTTGACAAAATAATTAAAAACATTTATATTATAAATATAGATTGCACACAACTCAATTTTGTACAATCCTACTAGAGATTATTACTAGAAAATATAATAGTTCACGAATGTTTATTAAAATCAAAAGTAAAAATTAAGTAACGATAACCAAGAGGGTATAATTATATTATACAAAAGTCTACAGTATGCGCAAAGACTTTGGCTTTTAGCTTCTCGACACAAAGACGCATTATGGAGGATAATATGAGTGTATTAGATTTTAAAGTTGAAAACCAATACGGTGATGAAGTATCTCTTAGAGATTATGAAGGAAAAGTTGCTCTTATAATTAATTCGGCAACTGAGTGTGGATTTACACCACAATATGATGAATTGCAAGATCTTTATGAAAAGTATGCAGATGATGGATTTGTTGTATTAGACTTTCCTTGTAATCAATTCAATAATCAAGCACCAGGTTCTATAGAAGAAATAGCAACATTTTGTTCTTCAAGATTTGGAATTACTTTCCCATTGTTTGGAAAGGTGAAAGTTAATGGAGACGATGCACTACCTTTATTTAAGTATCTTAAAGAACAATTCTCTTTCCAAGGATTTGATGAAGAACATCCATTAACATCAGTACTTGATGGTATTCTTAGCAAAGAGAATCCTGATTATAAGAACGATTCTAGCATCAAATGGAATTTTACTAAGTTTCTTGTGGACAAACAGGGTAAGGTTGTAAAAAGATTTGAGCCTACAACTCCTTTTTATGTTATAGAAGAAGAAGTTAAAAAGTTGATCTAGTAATCTTTAATATAAAGCCACAATCTAAGTAAGTTAGTGAATAGATTGTGGCTTTATGAATTAAAATCTTTTATTTGCATAGGAAAGGTTGTGAGATGATGAATGTAATTATATTTTTGACAATATTTTTAAGTATATATTTTTCGAGTAATTTTTATATAGCAAGAAGAATTAAAAAAGTTTTTATTAAAGAGAATACAAGAGGTAAGAAAGTTATAGCCTTTTATCTAATATATTTTACAGCTACAATAACAACATTTGGATTTATGGGATTGCCTGTATTTGTACCTTTCTTTATTGAAAGTTTCGTTTATAATTTTGCTGGTATTTGGATATATTTTTATATGTATATGCTGGTTTTAGTTATATTAACAGATATAATTAGTTTAATATATAGGTTTGTTAAAAAAGAAAAATTAGAGAATGCTAAAAAGTCAAAAGCTTATAAACTCTATCTAATAATATTTTCATTAGCAATCGTTATGGGGAATCAAAGCGCTAATACTGTTAAGCTTGTAGAATATGATGTAAACCTAACTGAAAATGAAGAGTATGAAACTATAAATGCAGTGTTAATAACAGACACACATTTTGGTAGTGCTATTACAACTACTAAAGCAAATGAATTAGTACAGATGGTTAATAAGCAAAAACCAGACATTATATTTATTGCAGGTGACATATTTGATTCTGGATTAGGAAGAATCAGAGATCAAGAGGCCCTTAAAGAAGCGTTGTCAAAGCTTGAAGCTAAAGACGGAGTATATGTATCTTTGGGCAATCATGATGCTATGAGAGAAGATCCAAAACCTGTTATTGAGTTTTTAGAAAGTGCTAATATGACAGTACTTACTGATGAATATATAGAAGTTAAGGATAATCTTTTAATAGTCGGTAGATATGATCTAAGCTTTAAAGAGGAAAGACAAAAACTAGAAGAGTATTTGCCTGATAGATCTGATAGAGAGAATAAAAGTATTATAGTTATAGATCATCAGCCAGTAGATTTTGATGAGTTAAGGGATGAAAAAGTAGATATGATAGTATCAGGACATACTCATAATGGGCAAGTATTTCCAGCAACATTTATAGTATCAAAACTGTTTGATAATTCATATGGATATAAAATTCTTGATGGATTACATTCAGTAACATCCTCAGGGTTTGGTACCTGGGGAGCAAGAGTTAGAATAGGAACACAATCAGAAATTGTAAAATTAAACATAAAATATTAAAGTATCGTAAATACCCTTATAAAAGAGGCGAGCGTTGTGCTTGTCTTTTTTATTTCCTTTTTGCTCACCATTATGATAGAATAAAGAAAAAGCTAATAGTGGAGGTGCTTATGGATAATTCCAGACTCTATATGGATGGTAATTGTTTTAAGTGTTGGTGTATTAATTACAAGTCTTGTAACATTCAAAGAAAAAAACATAGGGTATGGCGCAACAATTATATTCTCATATTCAGGAATTCTGATAAAACATTTGAGTAAGGAAGGTTTTGATGGCAAATATATATTAGTAATAGTATTTACAATAGTCTCTATATTTGTTATAACTTCTGTAAATGCTTTGGCCATTTTCAATCTAAAATTAAAAAAGACAGATGAAAAACCCAAGGAAGATATAGAGAAAAAAGAAAATTAAGTTTATTCATATACAAAAACATATACAAAAACATATACAAAAACATATACA
>CAZIGN010000095.1:0-2604 GCA_964538805.1 uncultured Lachnospiraceae bacterium | reverse complement strand
CATATACAAAAACATATACAAAAACATATACAAAAACATATACATAGAAAGGAAATGTGCGATATTTAAAAGCTAAAAAAAATAATAAATACATAGAGCACAGGTAATAAAATGATTAAAGAAAAAGTAGCAAAGATGAAATTAGATAGTCCATTTATGGCATCACAAAGTTTAGAAAGCAGAAACAATGCCTTAAAAATGATAATTGATAAATTAAGGGAAAATAAAGACCTTATAATAGAAGCTAATTTAAAAGATCTAGAAGAAGCAAAAAATCAGGGAATAGCTACTCCTATCTTGAAAAGATTAAAGTTTGATGAAGAAAAGCTTAGTGATGTACTAAAAGGAATAGAAGAGCTTATAAACCTTCCTGATCCTTTATTTGTAAATCAATTAAAAAGAGAATTAGATACAGGTTTGACATTATATAGAGAAAGCTGTGCTATTGGTGTTATTGGAGTTATATTTGAATCAAGACCAGATGCTATGGTGCAGATTGCAACTTTATGTATAAAGAGTGGAAATTGTTCGGTTTTAAAAGGAGGCAGTGAAGCCTTTAATACAAACAGAGTATTGTTTGAACTTATGTATGATGCAGCAATTAAAGCGGGTATGCCAGAAGGTTGTATGTTACAGGCGAGTATGCGTGATGAAATATCTGAATTATTATCTTGTCATGAATCTGTGGATCTTCTTATTCCTAGAGGATCTAATGAATTTGTTCAACATATAATGAATAACTCAAAGATTCCAGTAATGGGTCATGCAGATGGAATTTGTCATGTATATATTGATAAAGATGCAGATAAAGAAACTGCTATAAAGGTTACTACCGATGCAAAAACCCAATATACTTCAGTATGTAATGCAACTGAAACTTTATTAATCCATAAAGAAGTTGCAGCCAAGATATTGCCAGACCTTAATAAGGAACTTGTTTCAAAGGGTGTTGAGGTACGAGGAACAAAAGAAGTAGTAGATATTATTGATTGTATATTAGCAACAGAAGAAGATTTTAGAACAGAGTATCTTGATCTTATAATATCTATAAAGATAGTAGAAGATGCGAATGAAGCGATTAACCATATTAATGCATATGGTTCACATCATACAGATGCAATAATAACAAAAAACAAAGAAACAGCAGAACATTTTATGCGTTTTGTAGACTCAGCTGGAGTGTATTGTAACTGTTCTACAAGATTTGCAGATGGATATCGTTATGGTTTTGGTGCAGAAGTAGGAGTTAGCACAGGAAAACTACACGCAAGAGGTCCTGTAGGTTTAGAGGGATTAGTTACATACAAATACAAACTTTTTGGAGATGGTCATGTTGTAGCTGACTATGCAAATGGGAATAAGCAATTTAATTTTAAGAATTTATAGAAAGATAAGGTAGTTAAGTGGCAATTAGAAAAGAATTTAGTACAAAAAAGAAGATTAAAAGTAAATGTCAATATTCAGAAAAATGTGGAGCTTGTCAATATATTGATATGCCATATGAAGAACAGTTAAAAGAAAAGCAAAAGATGATGAACAATTTACTGGGTCAATACAATAGCCTTTTACCTATAATTGGAATGGATAATCCATATCATTATAGACACAAGGTTCATGCAGTTTTTCATAGAAATAAAGACAAAACAGTTATATCAGGTATATATGAAGAAAAGTCACACAATGTAGTGGCAATCGAGGATTGTTTGATAGAGAATGAAAAAGCAAGAAATATTATCAAAACAGTAACTAAACTTCTTCAATCTTTTAAAATTATGATTTACAATGAAAAAAGTGATTTTGGTTTAGTAAAACACATTGTTGTAAGAGTTGGTTATTATACTGACGAGATAATGGTTATATTAGTTACAGCTTCTCCTATGTTTCCATCAAAGAATAATTTTGTTAAAGAATTAGTTAAAAAGCACCCAGAGATTACAACAGTGGTGCAAAATGTCAATGAAAAAAGAACAACTATGGTTCTTGGGGATAGAAATATAACACTCTATAAAAATGGATACATAATGGATAAACTCTGTGGTAAAACTTTCAAGATATCACCGAATTCTTTTTATCAGATTAATCCAACGCAAACAGAAATTCTTTATCAAAAAGCAATAGAGTTTGCCGAGCTTAAAAAAACTGACACAGTTCTTGATGCTTATTGTGGAACAGGAACTATAGGAATAATTGTAGCGGAGCATGTAAGTGAAGTTATTGGAGTAGAGCTGAATAAAGAAGCTATTAAGGATGCAAAAACTAATGCAAAACTTAATAATACAAGAAACATTTCGTTCTATAATAATGATGCAGCAAGATTTATAACAGGAATTCTAGAAAGCAAAAAAACAATAGATGTAGTTATTATGGACCCACCTAGAAGTGGAAGTAGTGAAGCCTTTCTTGATGCGCTTAATGTTGTGCAACCACAAAAAATAGTTTATATTTCATGTGGACCAGAGAGTTTAGCAAGAGATATTGAATATTTATTAAAAAAGAAAATTTATAAAGTAGAAAAGATACAACCAGTAGACATGTTTGCACAAAGTTATCACTGTGAGAGCGTTTGTTTACTTACGAAGAAAGACTAAGTTACATTAAATGGGG
>CAZIGN010000094.1:0-7054 GCA_964538805.1 uncultured Lachnospiraceae bacterium | reverse complement strand
GATATTAATTTTTTATTAATTGCCATATATAGTTTATTATATTATGGAGCAATTATTAATATGCATAGGTTATTGCTCCATCTGCTGATACTTCTGCTCAGCCCATTTTTATTTCTTTATTTGTGTTATCTCATAAAAATTCAGATCCAAATTGTAGATCATCTGTACCAATAGTAGAACTTAAAACTTCTCCTAATACATTATTTATACCATAAGCAGAAACATTTCTTCAAGTGTTAGTTCCTGTGATAGTTATTACATTTGAAGCAGCTGATAACTCTATATTATTTCCAGCTTTTAAAGTTTTTGAAGGAGATGTGTCAGGTCTATATGTATCTACTGTAGTATTACTAGAATTTTTAAAGAATAAATCATAAAAACTATAAGTTGTATTTGCAGAATTAATAGTTAACTCTCCCGCTACATTATTAGTGAAAGTTACATTTGTTCCAGGTTTAATGTTTAAAGTTTTTGCAGCAGAACCATTATAAGTATATTGACTAGTTCCTTCTGTTGTTCCACTATTTATTTTTAATGTTAAACTGGTAGCATTAGGCATAGAAGTTACTACACTAGAACTTGTAATGTGACCATTTGAATCATAAGTAAATGATCGTACTGCTGTTGTTGTTTGAGCTGTAATACTATTACTATGATTAACTGTAAATACATTATTTGATAAAGAAGCAGTTAAACCAGATCCAAAGTTAATAGTATTGTTTGTAGATCCTGAAGGAGTGTATGATCCTAAAGCAGTACCTGAATTTTGTATAGCTAAATTTTGTAAATTTGTACCTACAGTAAGTTCTTTATTAGTACTGTTTCAAGATAATGATACTCCTGTTCCGTTTTTAAAAGCTAGTGTATCTAAAGTAGACTCAGTTAAAGCTGTTGTTCCATTTACCGATACTCCTCTATATGTTTTATTTACAGTAGTTCAGGTAGGAATACCAGAAGAGTTCGCCATTAAATATTGTCCACTAGTTCCTGCTGCTAAAGTTTTAACTCCATTATTACCTGCACCAACAACTAGTTGATTGTTAGTCAATGTTGCAGAAGCTATTACAGAACCATCAATATTTACCTGTATAACAGTAAAGTCTGCATTATTATATGCAGTAACTCTGTCTCTTACAGCCATAACAATATCACCAACTTCTAGTGTGCCTATACCTGTAATAGTCTGTGCGACAGCTACTTTAAAAGTTCATCCAGCCTTATAGTCTGTTAATGTTTCTAATTTTTTTCCATCTACATCAGTACTTCCAGTAATTACTCCAGTAGAACCAATAGTTCCTTTGAATATCATCGCGTCTCCTGAAGCTATAATATTTTGAGCATATTTATATACATCATTTACTGCTTTAGGAGTAGCAGCTATTCCGCTACTTGCTCCACTAGTAGATGTTATGCTATCAGACAAAGTTACATGTCCTGACACACTACCTGTAGCAGATACATTAACGTGTGATAAAGGCGCATACTTACTAGCTAAAGTAGTACCGTTTTCTACAAAACTAGTAGCATTAAATGCTCCTGTGGAAGGAACAAAGCTTATATTAGAAGTTTTTTGTAGTTCAGCTGTTGCTGTAGCAGAACTACTAGACCCAATTAAATAATGAGGAGTAGAGGATGAATCTACATTATTACTTTTTACATTAGTTAAAGTTGCCGTTCTATTTGTAACTGATTCATAGTGTCCATATTTATCAAAAGTAATTTGTGGAACTACTATTGAAGAACCACTATTAGCTGAAGGTCCTACTGACACACTAGCTTCTCCTATTGTTTTGTGAGAAAGAGTAACTGCTCCAGTATTAGCAGTCATTGCTGCTTCAACAACACCATCTCCTGTTACTGTAAGAACTCCAAGATTTAAAGAGAATAATGTATTGTTATTTACATCTTTAATCGCTACTGCTGCAGTATTAGACGCATCTACAGTAAATAGAGGGGCTGCGTCAGGAAATATCTTAAAATATTTACCATGAGTTCAAATCCATCCATCTTCTATGAAAGCTATAGATTTATCTATGGCCATTTTGTCGGCATAAGCTGAATCAAAGCCAGCTCTTGTTTTTGCATAAATTAATTTTGCCATATTCTATTAATTAATTTCATCTCATCTAATTGAGACTTTTTGTTGACTTATATTGAAATCGTCGGTAAATTCTAAATTATCTTCTATTATTGTTAAATTATTTGATTCATCAAATCCAGATATCTCTATAGCACTGAATTTAAATTCTTTTGTTATTGGATCTATTCCGCCCTTTAACCCTTTTTCTGTCTTTATAGTTAATGTAGAGGGAAAATTTTCAGAATCTATAGAAGTATTGTTTATCTCTACAGTTTTTATTTTACTTGCTGCATCAATTCCTCCTAATAATTCTTGTTTAACTTCTCATACCATTCTAGGAGTTGCAGCTACTCCTCTAGTAACATTTGGAGAATTTACATCTACGTTATTGCTAGAAGGTTCTGGTTCTACAAGTAATTCATCTTGTAGTTTTACATGTCCATATAATTCTGTAGAGGCTCCTCCATATTCAGGCTGTTCTGATAAGTGAATTTTTGGAGTAGCTGTTCCAGTAATATTTCCTTGAACATCCCCTATAATTTGGCCATTTAAAACAGTTAAATTACCAGAAACAATGGAATCTCCTCCAGTTGTTATACCTCCTTCAATAATAAGATTTTTAGTAGATGCATCAAAAGATAATCCTAATGCTTTCCTAATAGGGTTTGTTTCAGATAAAGAATTATTACTATATCCTAATAATAGATTATAAGTACCCGATGCAGTATCAGAAGCCAGTTGCTCTGCATAATCTCTTATCTTTATATTCCTATTATCTGCACTTACTAAGTGACCTCAAGCATCTACTGTAAATCATGGAATAGTTATTAAATTTACATTATCAGAAGAAGAAGTTTCTCCATAAGAACCTGAAGTTACATCTGTCTTTTCATGACTTAATTTTTTAGAAATGGGTTCCCATTTTAAAGGATACTCTGTATTTATATAAGTCAATGCTGGACTTGAAAATATTATATTATTTCCCTCTCCTTTTCTAATTACAATATTATCTCCAGAAGAGGAAAGAGTAAAATTACTGTTTCCAACTTCAACCGTTATAATATTATTAGTATCTAACACATTAACTTCCGGAGTTCCCATACTAAAATATTTCCCAAGAATTCAAATCTCTTTAGTATCTTCTATAAATACTAATGGTTTTAAATTCTCTGAAATATTTGGTAGTTCTCGTTGAAAAGCAGCTTTAGTCTTTGCGTAGATTATTTTGCTCTCCATATTTTATTCTATAATTTCTATATCAAGTAGTTTATCTAATTTTTTTAGTGTATCAGAAACATTTTCATTCGCATCAATAAATACTCCACTACTTGCAGTTTTTAAATTTGTTGCATTTAGAACTGGGTTATCTTTTATGTTAAAGCCATTAATTGTACTATTATTCATGAACAATTCTAAATCAGTGACTCTATCTACCAATTCATTTATTCTTTGAATAAGAGTTACCTCATCTGAAAAAACAACTCATTCAGTTCCATTGTAAATTTTTAGAATTAAATCATCTAAAATTCACACATGATAAATTGTTGGAGGAGGATCACTACCTCTTCATAGACTTACTTGTTTATTATTTATCATATTTTATATATAATTGTCCTAATCCAGAATTAACTGTTTGGTAAATGTAGTAATTTATATTATCAATAAGTGTTGTTCCTAAGACTTTAAATCCTCCAAGTATATTATCTACAAAAAGTCTCGCATTTCCGTCATTTGGCAAGTACAAATATACAAATTTATTTGGTAAAGAATTAACTATTATTAAAGAATTTTTAGTTTTTGTCATAGAAGCAATTTCGTTGTCTACTCCATAATAATATGCATATACTTTTTCAAAATTAATAATTCTATTATATCATTTTTCACCTAGTCTATAAGAAAAATTTATTGATAGATCCGTATTAACATTAGAAAAGGAATGTGAAACAGCGGTATTACTTATTGCTGTGCCATTAATTCTTATTTCTTCTGGGACATTAAAAAACTCCCAGGTTAGAGTCAATGTTTGTGGAGGATCTCCGTAAAACATATAAGCTTTATCTAATTTTATTCAATTAAGATTGTAGTCTCCACTTAAAGCCATTCTAGAATTTACTCATTCTGTAGAAGCTACTCTAGATGAATTATCCTCTAAATCAGGTAAAGTAGTCGTTGGAATCCCTTCTAGATGAGGAGAATATTTATTTAGTTTTTGATTTAAATTATAATTAATTTCAATTCCTCACTGAACTAATAAATTATTTATTGATTCAGTATACTGGTTAGCATGGTTTGCAAACGTATTATCTATAAAAGCAACTAAATCTTGCTGCCTATCAATTAATCCGGATATATTTCCTCAGAGTAAAGCATAAGCATCACCTATTCCTAAGTTATATCTAGCTTTAGCTCTTTGAAATTCATTTACTAATTCTGAAAATAAATTTTCTCTTTTAAAGTAATCTTCTCTGGAAGCATCTGGATAATATTGCTCTATACCGCAAGAAGACTGTAAATCCATGGTGTCTTTCTTAACTTCTGTCTTTGGAATATATTCCACTTGTGGAACTTCTTCTTCAGACAACAATTGAGTAGTGACTTTTGGCTTTGTTAAAAGAGTAGAATTTTCAGTTACATTTATTAGAGAATCATCTCCATTTAAATCTATAAACTCCATCATTATTCTTGTTTAAGTATTATTACTTGGTAAGAATATGTAATAGGATCAAGATATGACAATATTGTAGCTTCATTAACTTTATGGATACTTTTCGTAATAGTAGTAGAAAAACTAGTATTTCCTATAGGAGCAGTATAATTATATATGCTTCCTGATGTGTATGCAACATTTTCATGAAATAAATTATTATATGAATTTCATAAAAAGTGTGAATTATAACACCCTCTAATAAAAGTATTTTGTTTACATTCAGCTTCAAATATATTATTAAAACTATTACCTATAAAAACATTATTCCAACAACCCTCTTTAAATGTATTATATTCACATAATTCATTTTCTGAATTATCTTGTACTACATTTCCACTTTTTATTAAAGAAAAAGTATATAAATCTAAATAGGGAGCAGTAATATTAATTGTAGTATTACTCAGTTCTTCTCTAGTCCTTCTAAATTTTATATTCTTAAAATCATAATAAGCTGAGTTACCTTTAGAATCTTTTAATCAGGTAATTTTTCCTTTAGTCTCTGTACCATCCTCCAAAGTTTCTCGAGTAACATCATAATTTACTTCTCAGTCTTTGCCTAATACATATACCTTAGTATCTAATTTATTATTAGCAATTCCAGTAACAAGTAATCTATATGTTGTAGAAGGATTAATTGAAGCATCATGCCCTCAGCTTATTTTATTGCCACCCAAATATACATTAGAACTATAAATAGTTTGGTAATCAGTTATTATATATCTTCCTCCAACAACTATTAAATTTCTACTAAGCAAATCTCATAATGCTTCATAAGTAATTTCTGCAGGAGTTATATCTCCTGCTTCTCCCGTATAATCTATTACTCCTATATTTTTACGCAGCTCTATTTTTTCTAGTTCTGTCAGTCCTGAAAGAAGATCAAGTTTTCTAAAATATCCTCTTAGATCTGACAAACACGCATATCTATTTACTGGTAATGCCATACTAATTATTTATTAAAAATTCATATATAGGGTCTACATTGTCTATCTCATTTCACATCTGCACAAGAAATATCATATGTATAATATCACTATAGTCGTCTGTATGTCCATAAGATGCTCTATACAATCACCTATCAAACTTCTCTACTATTTTTTCTTTTAAGATATTAACATCCGCACCCATTGTAAGTTGTTTTTAAAGGATTTCCGCAAATTCCATTGCACTTATTAACTTTTTCTAAAAATCTTTGTGCTTCGTATAATTTATTAACTTCTAATGAATACTTAATAGCATTGATAAACATTCATAAAATGTCTCTATTAGCTACTTTCTTTTCATATTCACTAGTAGAACACTTTCCACAATTACCATCTGTTTTAGGAAGAGCTTTTAAAAGATCTTTTACTACAGTATTAAAGCAATTATTTAAATAATACATTGCAAAAGTATTTTTATCTGATCTAATTATAGTATTACCAGCCCCTGCAAGTTCGTTATAAATATCCGCAAATTCTATTTCTGTAGCACCATTAATCCCCTGAATATAAAACTTACCTTCATCATAAAAATAAATTTTATCATATGAAGTGAGGCTCTCTCCAGCTGCTATAAAAGCGTCCATTCATGTTCTTGTAGGTAGTATTATATGAGCTATTCTATATAATCCATCTTTATCCAATTGGACTTCTAACCTATCGTTACAACAATCCCCATGATCTACAACATAATACTGTTTAAATGATTCTAAACCTTCTGAATTTACAGTAGCTAAAGTATTAATTGTAACTGAATGCTCTCATCTGTAAGTTCTATCACTTATTAAAGGATCATTTTCTGTTAAGTATTCAGCTGAGTCAGATTCTAATCCTTCTATAAGTAGGCCAAATTCGCCTAATTTTGATATTTTAAATACTGAGTTCATTATATATTTTTTATTTCATCATTACTAGGAAGATTATCATATAATTCTAACACTTCTGCTTGTATATGTTTCTCCTTTAATTCTATCTCTTTATCTTTAAAAGTTTTTTCATTTTTAGCTTTAAACCAACCAATCTCCATTTCATGATTTAATTTGGTCTTTTCCATAGCTAGTTTTTCTTGATTAAGTCTTTGTACTTCTTGCTGAAGTTTTTGAGCCTCTTGTTGAAGTTGTTGCATTTGTTGGTTAGCTTGTTCAAGCTGCTGTTGCATTTGAGCAGTACCCATATCTTCATCTCTCTTCTTTTTGATAGCAGTCTTAACATCTTGTTTCATTTTTGTAAGACTTCTAGAAGTGATAATGTCAATTATTATTTCTGGATCTATGTTATTATTTTTAG
>CAZIGN010000093.1:4948-7256 GCA_964538805.1 uncultured Lachnospiraceae bacterium | reverse complement strand
ATAGATGAAATATTATAGAGAAAAAAGAGAGGTTTATATAAAAGATGATGAAGTAGTTTACGAAGGAAACACTTTCATTTATGAAGTAAGTGTTTATAGTTATTTTAAGAATTACTTTTCACTTATGAACACTACTTTATATGAGTCTCCTGTCTTTATAAAAAACGTAACTAGATCATTTTTTATAAATAAATATACAGAGATATGCTGTGAGTTATATCAAGCTCCTTTGGAATATTTAATAAAAAATAATTATGAATCGCAAACAAAAATTATTGAGCGAAAAATTAAGCAAGATGCTCGTAGAACAACTCGCTCACGAACTAAAAAACTTTAATCTGTATAAAACATTTGCTGTTTACTTTAAAATAGAAGGAATAGATAAAATGTCTGAATATTTTAATAAAAGAGCAGATGAAGAAATGCTTCACCATGAATGGGTGTTAGACTATTTAACAGATGCAGACATAAAGTTTGAATATCCTGAAATACCTTCGAATAATATCACTATTAAAACCATGTTAGATCCTTTTATATTAACAGTTGATAGAGAAATAGAAACAACTGATTTAATATACAAAATTTATGAAGAAGCTATATCAGAAAAAGATTATATGACTAAAATCTGGCTAGAAAGACCTCTTCTTTTAGAACAAATAGAAGAAGAAAATACTAGTAGAGCAGCATTAAGAATTATGGAAGAAGATTCTGATATTTATGAAAAAGCAGAAAGAATTTTAGCATTATTGGAGGAATAGTATGACTTTTTTAGTTTTAGAAAAGGAAACAGATAAACTAGTAGAAATATTAGAAAATTTATCTCCTGAAAGTATAGAAGAGTATGAATTAAAAAACCCAGATAAATACATTATAGATGAAAATGACTTATTAGATAAAACATTAGAAGAAGATATGACAGATTTTTCTGATTTATGGTAGATAAAGTTATAGAAGCACAACTGCTAGCAGTTAGAGAAGGAGTTTATACAATGTATGTATTTAAAAATTTAGGAGATTCTACATATATAATGTGTACAAAACTTCCGAATTGGCAGACTCCTGATGTTACTGTTGGAGATGTTGGATTTTTAAATTATCAAATAGTTAAAGCTGGAGAGGAATATTATAATCCTTCTACAGATGAAACTGTTAAGTATTTATATTCCAATATCTATTTTATTAACTTTGTACAGAAATCAGATATAGTCAAAACTAACAGTATTATAATTTAGATATGAACGAAAAAGAAGCAGTAAAAAGAGAACTAGACATTAATTCTTTTATATGGAAAGGACAGAAAAGAATAGATGAGAATGGAGTATATCAGCAAAATGAAAAAAGAATGGTTGATATGACGGAAGAAGAATTAAGAGCGGCTTATTCTCACTGTAAAACTATGCTGTTTAATAGAGATCCACATGATCCAGGCAGATATCTTGTATTAGAGATAGTATCTGATCAAAGAGATAGATGTGGAGCGGAATTATTTTTAAGATATGCAGAACAAGAAAAAGGCACAAGTAGAATTACTTTAATTGGATCGATAAATGAATTTTTAAACAATAATAAAGAAGTTCTTGCAGGTATTAGACCTACTCTTGATCTAGCATTTCAAAAATTACCTGACGAATTTAAAAACATTCCTATTGAATTAGTTCTAGATGGGTGTTTAGATCGTTTAGGAGCTTTTACCAAAAAACACATTACTAGAGCATTTATATTAAGACAAGGAGTTTGGCTCACTCCAGCAGAATCAAAAGATCTAACAGAAAGAGATCAATTTGGAAACGCTATGAATAAATTAGATGTTATTCGAGAAAGGCTTAATATTAAAGATGTAGAGAGATTAGCTATAAATTCTAAAGGATTAAATTTTACAGAGCTTAGAGCTATGTTAAGTATTAGACCTAATAAGAAATATAGAGAATTAACTACTACACAACTAGAAACTCTAAGAAATAAAATATTATTTATATTAGAGGAGACTGTAAAAACGCACATTGATGCGTGGCAAAATAGAATGTTGCAGCTTGAGAAAGTAGCAAAATATAATAATTTTAAAATATAATATTATGGAAACATTTTCATATTATTTCGATGAGAAAGTAGCTGTATGGAATAGGAATCATTTTACTGTGGATGCAGAAACTAAAGAAGAAGCTGATCGAATAGCTAAAGATTATATACTTGAAAAAGATATTGATTGGGATATTGACATTACTTTTTCAGAATATTTATACGACACAGAAGAAAAGATAACTCCAGAAGAAAATGGTGGATCATCAACATTAGAGCTATTTACAGATGA
>CAZIGN010000093.1:0-4848 GCA_964538805.1 uncultured Lachnospiraceae bacterium | reverse complement strand
TCTATAATATATTTAGTATCTAGTCAACTTAATATGTTTGACAGTTCTAAATTTATAAGTATTAGTATATCTAACGCTATAAAGTTGTTAGAAAAAGAAGAATTTTTAGGATTAGATACAGAAACAGAAGGACTAGATTGCTATACTAAAAAACTTTTATCTATTCAAATAGGTACTAAAGAATTTCAAGTTGTTATAGATGTATCTAGTTATCAAGGGATTATACCTTTGGAATTAAAGAATTTTCTAAATAATTATTCAGGAGTATTTATACTACAAAATGCTAAATTTGACTTAAAATTCTTATTCAGACAAGATGTAATTCTTAAAAAAGTATATGATACTATGTTAGTAGAAACTATTATTACTAACGGACTACAATGGTCAGGGAGAGATCTAAAAACTATAGTAGAGAAGTATTGTGGAGTATCTTTAGATAAATCTGTTAGAGGAGAAATTATTACTAAGGGATTAACTGATAGAGTTTTAGAATATGGAGCAGATGATGTAAAATATTTACTTGAAGTTAGAACTAAACAACTAGAAATAGTTGATAAGTATAATTTACAAAGAGCAGTAGATTTAGACAATGTATTTGTAATAGTTTTAGCATATACTGAATATTGTGGCATAAAATTAGATTATGAAAAATGGAAAGTTAAAGTTGAGAAACATGTAAATACTGTTGCTGAATTGAAAAAAGAGTTAGAGGATCACTTGTTCAAAGAAGGTAAAACTAAGTATTTTTCTGGGATGCAAGATTTATTTACAGGTACACAAACCTGTATTTTAAATTGGGATTCTCCTAAACAAGTAATGGCTTTACTTGAAGAGTATGGTGTAGACACTACTATTAACGTAAAAGGAGAAGTCAAAAAAACTATTGATGCTAAGAAATTAGAACCTCAACAGGATGATTTTCCTATTATAGCTCCTTACTTGAAGTATAAAGAAGGGCAAAAAGAAATTAGTACCTATGGATATAAATGGAAATCATATATTAATCCTGTTACAAAAAGAATACATACTACCTTCAAGCAATTAATGGATACGGGGCGATTATCTTGCGGAAGTAAAGATGATAATACTCCTAATCTACAGAATATACCTAGAGATGCTGAAACAAGAGCTTGTTTTATTTGTGAACCTGGGAATGTTTTAATAGATGCGGATTATTCAAGTCAAGAGCAGATTGTATTAGCTAACTTCTCAAAAGAAAAAAATCTATTAAATTTCTATGCGAGAGGGTTTAATGATATGCATTCATATGTAGCTTTTCTTATGTATCCTGATATTAGAAGAAGTTCCTTAGAAGAACTTACTCCTGATAAACTATCTTACATTAAGACAGAATATTCAGAAAACAGACGTATAGCTAAGTCTGCTGGATTTGCCATCAATTACGGAGGAAATGGTAGTACAATAGCTAAAAATTGTAATATTACTAATAAAGAAGGAGAATTTGTATATAATTCATACTTTGAAGCTTTTCCTCAACTAAAAGATTACTTTGAATTAGTTTTTAAAAGAGCAGACCATTTCGGATATATAGAATATAATCCTATAACAAGGCGTAAATATTTCTTTAATCCAGAAACTAATGCGTATTTTAAATATAAAGACAAATTAAAGGATAAACTTTTTTGGTATGAAGAGGCTAATCCAAGAGAAGTAATGTCTAAATACAATGCTGCAAAAAATGAAATTGCTAGACTAGCTCAAAACTATCCTATACAAGGATCCTCAGCTGATATCACTAAATATGCAGGAATTTTATTCCTTAGAGAAATTCTAAAGAGGGACTGGTGGATGAAAGTTAAAATAGTAAATCTTGTACATGATGAAATTCTTGTAGAGTGTCCTAAAGAGATTGTTGAAGAAGTTAAAGAAGTTCTTATAAAATCTATGACTGAAGCAGGCAATCCTTTCTGTAGAGTTCTTCCATTAAGTGCAGATGCTTTAGTAGGTGAACATTGGGTTCATTAATATTAATAGAATAGAAATATCAAAGTTTGAATATTTATATGAAAATATATTCGTATCTTTGTAACCTATATCAAAATAATTAACTCAATGACTAGAACAGAAAGACAAAATTTAGCAGTCTCAAAATGGATAAAATCTGGATATAGAGGTACTTGCGCTTGGGCGACTGGATCTGGTAAAACAAGAATTGCACTTATTGCAATAAAATCTTTTTTATCTAAAAATACAGGCAAAAATATTAAAGTTATTGTTCCTACCGAGCATTTAAAGATTCAATGGGTATTAGAATTAGATAAGTATGGATTAGGTCTTCATGTCAATGTTGAAATTATAAATTCAACAATTAAGAAAGAAGAAGTAGTAGACTTATTAATACTTGATGAAGCTCATAGGTATGGATCTGACACTTTTATACAAGTTTTTAAACTTAAACATCCTAAATTAATTTTAGCATTGTCTGCAACTTTTCATAGATTAGATGGTAGACATAAAATTATAGAACAGTATTGCCCTATTATAGATACAGTAACAGTAAAAGAAGCCTTAGCAAATGGATGGCTATCTACTTACAGAGAATATAAAGTACTTGTAGAAGTAGATGATTTTCATGTATATCAACAAGCTTCTCAAGAATTTCAAGAGATGTTTGCAATATTTAACTTTGATTTTAACTTAGCTATGAAATGTGTTACTAATATTGTCTATAGAAGATATTATGGTAAAACATTAGGTATAGCAGCTAAGGATATGGATGCAATTTCATATACTTGGCAAAGAGCTTTAAGAAAAAGGAAGGATTTTGTTATGAATCATCCTGACAAACTTAAATTGACCAGAAAAATCCTTGAGGCTAGGCCTTTTGCTAAAGCTATCACTTTTTCAGGAACTATTGCTCAAGCAGAAAAAATTGGTATTGGTTCTGTAGTTCATTCTGGTAAAACTAAAAAGAAAAATAGACTAACTATTGAAGAATTTTCTTCTATGCCAACAGGTGTGATAAACTCTTCTAAGTCTTTAAATGAAGGTGTAGATATTCCAGGGCTTAATTTAGCCATAATTTTAACGAACTCTTCTTCTCCCAATGAAAAAATTCAAAGGATAGGTAGAGTAATTCGTAAAGAAGAAGGTAAATTAGCAGAAATATTTACATTAGTAATTAAAGGTACTATAGAAGAGAAGTGGTTTGAAAATAGTAGTCAATATTCTAGTTATATAGAAATTACAGAAGCAGAATTAGATGATATTCTGAATGGAGAACAGTCTGAAGGACAAGAGCATGAAGGAAAAGAAGTAGATCAATTATTTAGATTATAAACAATTAGATGAAAAATTTGATTAATATTAACAGTACAAAATGCTTATAATAAAAAAAGAATAAAAAATGGAAGAGAGTAAAGTAGTAAAGGATAAACATAAGTTCATGGCACTTTGGAAAGTTAATCAAATTAACATAACTGAACCATGACAGTAGAAAGAATGTTAGAATATTTGGTAATCAATACTATTTTCAAGAATAGACCAAATAGAGTGGAAATGACTGAAGAGGAGTATATTCCTCTTTCTGAACGAATGGTGGCATTGGAAGATGAATTTGTAAATGAATACAAATTACCATGCAGCACTAATAGTTTTGTGAAAGACTGATCTGACAAAGGTAATTTGAGTAAATAATATTATGAACTCAGAATTATCTTTAAAAGAAGAAATTAATATTTATATAAATAATGATCTAACTCCATCTGAATTATTTATATTACGATTGCTATTTTTAGCACAAGAAGGAGACCCAAGTTTATTGAATAATTATTTGTCCAATGTGAAAAACGGTAAAGAGTTATTCAAAACTATATTAATGAATCTTCAAGAAAAAGGATTTATTTTAGCGTCTTTTAAAATGCCTAAAGAAGGACATATCTTAAAATATTCAGATATTCCTATAAATAAAAACTTTATAAAGAGATTTATAAAAGAATCTAATCAAATAGGTAAAGAGTTATTTGATAGTTACCCTCCATTTATTACAATTAATGGTAGAATGGCTTCTATTAAAAATATAACTAAAGCTGGATTATTTAGTATAGATGAATTTTGTTTTTATTACAGTCGACAACTTAAACTATCTTCAGTAACTCATGAAAGAGTTATGGAAGCTCTTGAATATGGTAAAGAACACCACTTAATTAACTATTCAATTTTAGAGTTCATTGCTTCTCAGAAGTGGAACGAAATTGAGTATATAAGAAATTCAGGAGAAGTTGCAGGATATAAAAATTCAGAATTATTATAATGGGAGTAAATAGACTTTTAAAAAATATAGAAGATGGAAGATTAGGTAAGAATATAGGAATTTCTATGGGATTACCTGCTCTTGATAAAGTCTTATATGGAATACAAAGAAGATATATTTACACCATTGGAGCTGATACCTCTGGAGGTAAAACTAGCTTTGGATTAGATATATTTGTATATAATCTTATAAAAAATGCTGGAGATAAGAAGATTAATATTTTATATTATTCTTTTGAAATGGCAGCAGAAGTATTGTATGCAAAATTATTATCTAGGCATATTTGGGATGAATATGGTACTATAATAACCTATGAGGATATTCTTTCTCTTACTGCCCCTATTACAGCGGAACAGTCTGCTATTGTAGAAAAATGTATTCCATGGTTAAACAAACTAGAAAAAATGGTTACTATATATGATAAACCTTTATCACCTAATCAAATTTATGGTACTTTAAAAGAATGGTTAAGAAAGTTTGGAACTTTCATACCTATTAGCGAACATAAAGAAGAGTATAGTGAAAATGATGAATCAGAATATAAAGTAGCTATTATAGACCATGTAGGCTTAATT
>CAZIGN010000092.1:0-7269 GCA_964538805.1 uncultured Lachnospiraceae bacterium | reverse complement strand
CATTACGCTTGAAAGCGCCATAGTTGCTGCAAGAGCAACTGCAAAAATTTTCTTTTTCATAATTAAATCTACCTCCATTTAATTTTTTCAGGGTCCTATCCCTAAATTCAATTTACTTTTTCATTTTACTGTGTAATTTGTAAAATGTCAACATCTTTTTGTACTCTAAAGCTTTTTTTTAGTAAGATTTTGCTAATTAGCATTTTATCGCATTAGTTATGTAAACCAATTTTTGTGCAAAGCTAACATTTTCAAAGCATTTTTAATTATCCAAAAAAATATGTAAACATACCTTTTTCATTATTTTTTTTCGAGACAATCTTAAATATAACAAAAAGCCACCTGCTGGTGACTTTTGTTTTTATATTATTAGTAAATTAATTTATCAACTTATTAATCTATCGCTTTATAACCACTTCCATAAATAGATATTCCAGCCTTACTTGTAGCTGTAAATGCCATAACATATTTCATATTATTCTCATTGTATTGCCTTAACACAACACCTTTATACTCGTCATTATCAATATTGATAGTAATAAACTTTCCATTTTCATCAAGACTCCATGTTCCAGTTTTACTTCCAATGATTGTTCCGTCTTCTTTTAACATTATATTAACAGACTCAACAAATGGTACTGTTTTAAGATAAGCTCTTGTAGGAGTTATTAATTGATTGTTGATATATTTGTATTCACCAACCACATCTTCTTTAGTATATTTTTCAATTGTTTCACCTGCATATCTGTGTGGGGCAACTACAAACCATCCGTCTTCATTTAAAAACATCTGATGTACTCTTACTTGATGTCCTTCATTACCATAAGAGAATCTTGTATGGAATATAAGGAAATATCTACCTGTTTCTTCATCATATATTGCTGAATTATGTCCTGCAGACATATATCCTTTTGAACCACCAGCTTCACCTACTCTTGTTTCAAATCGATAATTACCCATAATTTTCACGCCGTATTTTGAAGCAGTTGCTAATGAACCTCTTGCCAAGATTATATCATCACCTTTGTAATCCTCATATGGACCTTGTGGGTTTTTAGATCTTGCCATACGCATGTTGTAACCATCTTCTGATTCTAAACCTCCATAAGATACAAAGTAGTAATAATAATCTGATTCAGGGCTATACATAATGTAAGCACCTTCTATTTGAACATGATTTCCACCTGAAAGTTTTGTGCCATGTCCTTGGTCAGGTAATGGCTTACCATCTTCTGTGCTTAATTCTAATATGAATATTCCTCCTGAATAAGATCCATAAACCATCCACAGTCTGCCCTCTTTATCAAAGAAGATGCATGGGTCTACCGCATTAGGATTAACATCTGATCCTGCTGGAACTGAAGTAAGTATAAGTCCTTGATCTTCATATGGACCTTCAATATTGTCTGCAACTGCTATTCCAGTTGCGCTAAGCGCCATGCTTCCTTCACAAGAACAATAATACATGTAATATTTTCCATTAGGTAGTTGAATTACATCTGGTGCCCAATATGAATGTTTACCAGTATGCTCAAATGCCGCTGCAAGCTCTGTTAGTAATGTCTTTTCTTTATCGGGATTCTTAAACAATTTGTTGTTTGAGTTCGTTCCATCCGCAACAAGAGTCCAGTTCATAAGATCACTTGATTTTGCTGCCGCTCCATGAGAACCAAAAATGTAATATTCATCTCCAACTTTTTCAACTGATGGGTCATGAACTGTTACATTCTTAAATGTAATTTTAACATTCTCCTTAGCTTTAAGTTCTTCTACAGGTGTAAATGTTTCTACCTCTGTTTCTTCTTCTCCTACTTTTACAGTAGTAGGTTGTTGCTTTGTTTCTTCTTTATTATCATCTTTTGTACAACCTATAACTAATAATGATAGCAACAAAGTAGCAACTAATAGTATTTTTTTCATATAATACATATCCTTTCATTTTAAATGTATGCGTTTACTTTTCCTAAGTATAAATAACGCCTTACTCCTACATATACATTTTATCATTTGCTAAAGATTTTTTATATAAGTTTTTACATATTCTAATTAAAGTAATAAGAATAATATTAATATTTATAAAATCATTAAATTATTCTAAATACTATGAATAACTTTTTTTTGTTGTGAATATAGATTTTTTTTATTTAATTTGTTATTATTATATCTATGTATAGCAAAACGAAAGGGTTCGGGTATTTATTATGAAAAAATATGTTATAACAACTGATAGTACATGTGATTTACCTAAGTCTTATGTTGAAGAAAATAATTTAACTATATTACCTTTATATTTTTTAATGAATGATATTACTTACGGTGGCGAAACTACTATGAACGAAAAAGTATTTTATGATTTAATGCGCAAAGGGACTATGCCTACTACAATGGCATGCAATCCCGATTCAGCGGAAAATTCTTTTAGAGCTCTTTTAAAAAATGGTTACGATATCTTACACATTGGCTTTTCTTCTGCACTTAGTAGTAGTTGTGATTCTGCTTTGTTAGCTTCAAAAGAATTAGAAAGTGAATTTCCTAATAACAAAATACTTGTTGTCGATTCCTTGTGCGCTTCTCTAGGTGAAGGGCTTCTTGTTCATAAAGCTTTAGAAAACCTTAAAGGTGGAATGAGCTTAGAAGATAACAAAGATTGGCTTGAGGAGCACAAACTTAATATTTGCCACCAGTTTACTGTAGATGATCTTAATCACCTTCATCGTGGCGGAAGGATTTCAAAAGCAAGTGCGGTTATAGGTACATTAATAAGCGTTAAACCTGTATTACATGTTAATAATAACGGCGAGCTAAAACCACTTTCTAATGCCAGAGGCAGAAAAAAGGCTCTGCACACTCTTGTTGATAATATGGAGAATACTATCGGCAGTTATAAGGATAAAAATGATATTGTGTTTATTTCACATAGTGATAGTGTAGAAGATGCTAATTTTGTTGCTAATCTAATTAAAGAAAAGTTCTCGATAAACAACTTTCTAATCAATTACATCAGCCCTACTATTGGTTCACATACAGGCCCTGGAACTATTGCTTTATTCTACATGGGTGATGTAAGAGCCAATAATTAGTCTATATGACAAACAGTATAATAAGCAGATAGTATAATAAGCAGACAGCAAAAAATCACATCATTATAATGATGTGATTTTTTGTTTGTTATTTTAATTGTTCCATGTATTATTCTATACTTTGATCAATTTTTTATTTATCTTTTGATCTGTTTTTGATCTATTCTTGATCTGTTTTTGATCTGTTCTTGATCTATTTTTAATCTGTTTTTGATCTGTTTTTAATCTGTTTTTGATCTGTTTTAACTCTATCTATTATTCTATATTTTACTCTACTAATGTAATTCAAATCAACAACTAATTATAGAAAGTACTTAACACCTGATTCAAATATCTTTAAGTCCTGTTCTCCATATATATTAATTGCAACTGATGTATCTCTTCTTTCTGAATGAGCCATCTTACCAAAACATCTTCCATCAGGACTAGTTATACCTTCAATTGCCATATAAGAACCGTTTACATTCCACTCTTCATTCATTGTAGCGTTTCCTTCTAGATCAACATACTGAGTAGCTATTTGTCCATTAGCAATTAACTTTTGTAACCATTCGTCATTTGCAACAAATCTTCCTTCACCATGGGATGCTGGATTAACATAAGTTTTGTCTAGCTTAGCTAGTTGTAACCAAGGTGATTTGTTAGAAACTACTTTTGTATATACCATCTTAGATATATGGCGGTTTATTGTGTTGTAAGTTAATGTTGGAGCAAATTCATCTTGTCCTACTATTTGTCCATTAGGTACTAATCCAAGTTTGATTAAAGCTTGGAAACCATTACAAATACCAAGTGCAAGACCATCTCTTTCATTAAGTAACTTTTCTGTTGCTTCTTTTAATTTAGCGTTTCTAAATGCAGTTGCAAAAAATTTCGCTGAACCGTCAGGCTCGTCACCAGCGGAAAATCCACCTGGGAACATTATTATTTGCGATTTGTTTATACTTTCTTCAAAAGCTTCAACCGAATCTCTAATATCATTTGCAGTAAGGTTCTTAAACACTTTTGTGATAACATTAGCTCCTGCTCTTTCAAAGGCTCTTTTTGTATCATATTCACAGTTTGTTCCTGGGAATACTGGTATAAACACTGTAGGCTTAGCTACTTTATTCTTGCAAATATATACTTCCTTAGCATCATATGTAGGAATAGATACTAAACTAGTTTCCTCTGCAGATATTGTTGGGAATACCTTTTCTAGTTTGTTTTTCCATACATTTATTGCTTCTTCAAGAGTTATTGTAATATTATTTTTCTTTATAGCTTGTTCTTCTATTACTGTTGCTATCTTCTTTATCTTGTATGTTTTGATAACTTCTTCTAATTTTTCAATTTTTGAATTATCAACTTCTGCTATTATATTACCAATACCATTTGCAAATATTTCTTCATTTGTAATTGATTCTTCTATACTTACTCCTAGCTTGTTACCAAATGTCATCTTTGATAATGCCGCCGCTATTCCCTTTGAGTCTAAGCTATAAGCTGATATAATGATTTTTTTCTGAATTAATGTATGAATTAATTCATATAATTTCATTACTTGTTCGTATACTGGTTTATCAAATTCATCTTTTTCAATGCTAAATAAATATATAGGATTGTCTTTTTTCTTAAGTTCTGGTGTTATAATGTCTTTTTCTTTTGCTACATCAACAGCAAAGGATACTAGTGTTGGTGGAACATCAATGTCATTAAACGTTCCAGACATACTATCTTTTCCTCCAATTGATGGTAATCCAAAACCTATCTGCGCATCGTAAGCACCTAGAAGTGATGCAAATGGTTGACTCCAACGTTTTTTATCTTCTGTCATTCTTCTAAAATATTCTTGGAATGTGAATCTAATCTTTTTATAGTCACCACCTGCTGCTACTATCTTTGTTATTGATTCTAAAACAGCATATAATGATCCGTGATACGGGCTCCAAGAAGATAAATATGGATCAAATCCATAACTCATCATAGTAACTGCATCGCTTTTACCTTCTAATACTGGTATCTTTGCCACCATTGCTTGTGTCTCTGTCAATTGATGTTTTCCACCAAAAGGCATTAGAACAGAACCTGCACCAATAGAACCATCAAACATCTCAATTAAACCTTTTTGAGAGCAAACATTTAGATCTTCTAATGTTTCTAACCACATCTTTTTAAGGTCTTCATCAGATATTATTTCATATTTATTTTCAAGATAATTGTCTTCTTTTTTAGGCATCTCTACATATACGTCTGCTTCTTGGTGAGCTCCGTTAGTATCTAAGAAAGCTCTAGACAAATCAACAATTGTTTTGCCTCTCCATTTGAGCGTAAGTCTTGGTTGTTCCTTTACAATAGCAACTTCTACTGCTTCAAGATTTTCTTCATTAGCATATGCTAATAATGCTTCAACATCTTTTTTATCAACAACTACTGCCATTCTTTCTTGTGATTCAGATATAGATATCTCTGTTCCATCAAGTCCTGCGTATTTTTTAGGTACTTTATCAAGGTTAATATCAAGTCCATCTGCAAGTTCTCCAATTGCAACTGATACTCCACCTGCACCAAAGTCGTTACATTTTTTGATTAACTTACTTACTTCTTCTCTTCTAAATAATCTTTGAATCTTTCTTTCTGTTGGAGCATTACCTTTTTGTACCTCTGCTCCACATGTTTCTATTGATTCTTCTGTATGAACCTTTGACGAACCTGTTGCGCCACCACAACCATCTCTTCCAGTTCTTCCACCTAATAGAATAATGATATCGCCTGGATCAGAAGTTTCTCTTTTTACCGCTCTACGAGGGGCTGCTCCAAGTACTGCTCCTATCTCCATTCTTTTTGCAACATAATTAGGATGGTATATCTCTTTAACTAATCCTGTAGCAAGGCCAATCTGGTTACCATATGAGCTATAGCCATTAGCCGCTCCTCTTACAAGCTTCTTTTGCGGAAGTTTGCCTGGCATTGTGTCTTTAACAGATATTGTAGGGTCTGC
This sequence comes from uncultured Lachnospiraceae bacterium, assembly GCA_964538805.1. Lineage (GTDB taxonomy): Bacteria > Bacillota > Clostridia > Lachnospirales > Lachnospiraceae > CAZIGN01. The sequence continues at coordinate 1,209 of CAZIGN010000092.1, read as the reverse complement.
CGCTCCTGTAACTCTCATCGCTTGGTATACATACGTACGACCAGATAATGGGTCTCTAATTGCACCACCTAGACAAGTAGCTGCACCACCAAATGGCTCAATCTCTGTCGGGTGATTATGTGTTTCATTCTTAAAGTTTACTAACCATTCTTCTTCTTTTCCATCTACTTCTATTGGAACAACTATACTACAAGCATTGATCTCGTCTGATTCTTCTTGGTCTTCTAGTTTGCCTTCTTTTTTAAGCTTTCTCATAGCCATTAATGCTAGATCCATAAGACATACAAACTTATCTTCTCTTCCTTTGAATATCTCTGTTCTATCTTTTATATACATATCATAAGACTGCTTGATTGCTTGATTATAATAACCTTCTTCAAACTCAACATTCTTAAGTTCTGTTAAAAATGTAGTGTGTCTACAGTGATCTGACCAATAAGTATCAAGTACTCTTATCTCTGTCATTGTAGGGTCTCTGTCTTCTTCATTTTTAAAATAATTTTGAATATGTAAAATATCTTTAAAAGTCATCGCTAGATTAAGAGATGAGTATAATTCATGTAATTTTTCTTCAGCTAAATCTTTAAATCCCTCAAATACTATTACATCTTCTGGTTCATCAAAAACACTTACTAAGGTCTCTGGTTTTTCAAGTCCTGTTTCTCTTGAATCTACAGGATTGATACAAAAATTCTTAATTGCTTGTTTTTGTTCTTCACTAATCTGTCCTTCTATTACATATGTTAAAGCCGTCTTTATTACTGGGCTCTCATCTTCATTTAAAAATTGTATACATTGAACAGCCGAATCTGCTCTTTGGTCAAATTGTCCAGGTAAAAATTCTACGCTAAACACAAAATCTATATCATTAAAAGGAAACTTTTCCTCATAAACATCATCTACTGGAGGTTCTGAAAATACAGTATGTAATGCTTCATTGTATGATTCATCACTAACATTTTCTATATCATAGCGAACTAACACTCTAACTTCATTAACTGTTTTAATTCCAAGATAGCTTTTTATCTCTGATTTTAATTCCTTTGCCTTTACTGCATAAGGGGTCTTTTTTTCAACATAGACTCTTTTAACCTTACTCATAGGTACCTCCGATTATAATAAATTACTTAGATTTTTATAAGTTTCACAAGGAATATTACAATAATTACTTATATAAGTCAATGATTTATATGATTATTAATTCTTTTG
>CAZIGN010000091.1:0-7271 GCA_964538805.1 uncultured Lachnospiraceae bacterium | reverse complement strand
GTTTGTGAAGCTAAACCATTATAAGTCCATTGTTGAATATTAGAGCCATTAGCAGATGAACCATTAGCTACGTCCATGTAAAGATTACTGTAAACATTTTTAAAATAGTAATAACCTTCAAAGCTTTGAGAGCCGTAAACTGTAGTGTTACTATAACCTTGAGTTCCAAGTGGTGTCCAGTTTCTTAAGTCTGTTGTTGTAGCTTGTCCAAGATGTGATCCAAAGATATAATACTTATTAGTTGCTGCGTCATATCTAATTGAAGGATCATGTACAGATGTTCTAGTTGTTACAGATGTGCTTGAATTACTTGCCGCGCCTAAAACCTCATTGCTACTTCCTTTGTAAGTTAGAGATATACCAGTGAGTAGTGCGAACATTAAAGTTAATGCAATAAATCTTTTTAATAATTTTTTTGTTGTGTTTTTCATAATATTTAGATTGATAACAATCTACTCCTTTTCTTAGTTGTTAAATGAATTCCTACTATCCTCCTTTGATTAATTTAAAAATTAGTAAAATGTGATAAAAAAATTATTAAAATTTATACCCTTAGGTAAATTTTACTATATAAATATGTATATGACAAGACAATTACAGTCAAAGACAACCATATAAAGGTGTTTAAAAAGCAAAACAAAGGTAAAATTAACAAAAACTGTATGGTTACATAACAGTAAATATGCTAACTGTTCTAGAAGAGTGAGTTTATAACTATTCTGAGAACTTTTGGTTTACATAAAATGCATTAAAAGAATAACATATTTTGGGAAAAATACTGTATTAATATAGAACATTGGCTAAGACAAAGTAACGTTACTATGTTATAATCTCTTGTAATGATAAATATAAAATTTTAAAAATATGAGAAAAAATTTAGGAGGGCACGTGTCTAGCATTAAAAAGAAGATTAAAGAATATGTTAAAAAAGATGTATATCCATTTCACATGCCTGGGCATAAAAGAAAAAATGCAAGTATAAATAAGTTTGATATTACTGAAATTGATGGATTTGATTATTTACATGAGCCTAAGGAAATGTTTTTAGAGTCATTAAATATTGCGAAAAAGTTCTATAACACAAAAGAAACATTCTATCTTGTGAATGGAAGTACGGTTGGAATTATAGCATCAATCCTAAGTGTTAGTAGTAATTTTGATATAAGAGAAGATAAATTTTTAGTGGCTACTAATTCTCATATTAGTGTATTTAATGGGTTGTTTTTATCAAAAGTAAAGGCGGAGTACATAGAAGCTTCTATGGATGAGCAGTCGGGTATACTAACTACAATTGATTGTAAGAAAGTAGAAAACTACTTTGAAAAAGATCCTAGCATTAAAGCACTTATTATTACTTCACCTACCTATGAAGGTGTAATATCGGACATTGAAAACATAGCAAAAATAGTTCATAAACACGAGGCTATATTGATAGTAGATGAAGCGCATGGAGCACATTTTAGTGTTAAAGGGCAAAAATATTTTCCGGATTCTGCAATTGAAAAGGGTGCAGATTTGGTTATTCAAAGTTTACATAAAACACTACCTGCATTAACACAAACAGCTCTACTCCACGTTGTATCAGATAGAGTTGATATTAGAAATATAAGAAGGTTTGTAACGATGCTTCAAACTAGTAGTCCTTCTTACCTATTAACAAGTAATATTGACGAAGTAATAAGCAATTTAGTAGAAGATAAGTATAATTTTGATAGATATGTTAAGTATTTATATTTTGCGAGAAAAAAATTAGCATTAAATAATAATATCAAAATGTTTAAACCTGAACTAAAGAAGGGTGAAGATTATGATAAATCTAAGATTGTTCTTTTTGGTGAATTCAGTGGTACATGGCTAAAAGATATTCTAAAAAGTAAATATAATATTCAAGTTGAAATGGCTGCTCATAATTATTGTATCTTAATGACGAGTGTTTATGATACGAGAAAAGGTTTTAATAGATTAATAAAAGCAATAAAAGAAATTGATAAAGATATGGATAAAAAAACAGAAAAGAAAACAGAAAAGTATTTTCTTAAAGATAATATTATAAAAACTGTGTTAGCAAATAAAAAAGAAATAAAGTATACTATATATGAAGTATTTAGTTTGCCTAAAAAAACTGTTAGAATTGAAGAAGCAGAGGGTTTTGTATCAAGCGAAAAAGTCTATCTTTATCCGCCAGGTATACCGATACTATTAGCAGGAGAGATTATAGATAAAAGAGTTGTTGATGTTATAAAAAGCTATCATGAAAATGATTTGAAAGTTATAGGGATAATAAGTAAAGAGAGTAACATTTATATAGAAGTTGTTGATGATAAATAAAAATGAAAGGGATATGTCAAGCTCAGTTTTGATATGCGTGTGAGAAAATGTCTAAATTATATATTATTATAGGTAAGAGTTCTACTGGAAAAGATACAATTTATAAAAGGTTATTAGAGGATGATAGAATATCACTTAAAAATGTTGTTATATATACGACTAGACCAATTCGCATAGGAGAGGTTGAAGGAAGAGAATATCATTTTGTTGATGAAAAAAGATTAAAAGAAATGGAAAAAAAGAAAAAAGTAATCGAGAAAAGATCATATAACACTGTTCATGGTGTATGGAATTATTTTACAGCGGATGATGGACAAATAGATCTATCAAGTTCAAGTTATTTACTTATAGGTACGCTTGAGTCTTTTTATGAAATAAAAAAATATTATGGTAAAGAAAATGTTGTTCCCATTTATATAGAAGTAGAAGATGGCTTAAGATTAGAAAGAGCAGTAATAAGAGAAAGAACACAAAATAGTCCTAAATATAAAGAATTGTGTAGAAGGTTTATAGCTGATACTAATGATTTTTCAAATGAAAACATTAAAAAAGCTGAGATTTTTAGAACATTTATTAATGATGAATTAGAAGCTTGTGTAAATGAAATAATTGAGTATATAAAAGAATATGAACAAGAGATACCTAAGATTAAAGGGTGGTGATAAAGTGGATATAAAAGTTAATGAAGTTAGTAATAACAATATTATAGAAAACACATCAAAACCTAAAGAAACAGATGGAGATTTTAAATTCACTTTGGCAAGTACAATTAAAGAAGCTGAATTGTCAGCCAAAGTTAATGGTCTCATGAATGAAATAAGCGATTACGGCAAAAGAATATCTAAAAAAACTGATATTTCTGATTTGAAAAAATATAGAAGTTTGATTAAAGAGTTTTTAAATGAAGTTGTTTATAGATCGCATAGTTTTTCTAGAGAAAACTTTCTTGATAAACGGGGTAGACATAGGGTGTATGGTATTGTAAAATTAATTGATAAGAATCTTGATGAGCTAGCAGGTGAGCTTTTAAAAGATGAAAAAGACAATATACTTATTTTGCAAAAAATCGATGATATTAGAGGTTTATTATTAGATATAATAACTTAAAAAGCTTTAGATGTTTGAAGAGGTTATAATAAGTGTAGTAAATAGTTTTGTTTTATAACGTTATTGTAATAACTTTCAGGAAGGATATTTACTTACAGATGGCAGGATATGATGAGATTTTAGGACATGAGAGTATTATTAAGCATTTTAAAAGTGCTATTATAAATCAAAAGATATCCCATGCGTATATTATAAATGGGGAATCGGGTACGGGAAAAAAGATGTTAGCAAAAGCTTTTGCTATGGCTATACAATGTGAAGAAAAAAGTGGTGAGCCTTGCATGAATTGTAAGTCTTGCAGACAGGCGCTAGGTGATAACCAACCTGACATCAAATGGTTAGTTAGAGAAAAGCCTAACAGTATTGGAATTGAAGAAATTAGAGAACAGATTAATAATGATGTTGATATTAAGCCTTATAGTAATAAGTATAAGGTTTATATTATTGATAAAGCGGATCAAATGACACCGCAAGCACAAAATGCATTATTAAAGACTATTGAAGAACCACCAGCTTATGTAGTTATTATTCTTATTACTACGAACTCGGATACTTTACTACCAACTATTTTATCTAGATGTGTTTCTCTTGATATAAGACCACTTGATAATAAAAAAATCAAAGATTATTTACTAAAGAATATTGATGTTAAAGAATCAATAGCAGATTTAGCAGTAGCCTTTGCAGGTGGGAATCTTGGAAAGGCTATTTTGGTAGCCTCTAATGAACAATTTAGCGAGCTTAAGGATGATGTATTGCAAGTTGTAAAACACATAAAGGATATGAGTATTGCAGAAGTAGTAGAATCTGTAAAGAGAGCAGGAATTTATAAACTTGAGATAGATGACTATATGGATTTTATGATTTTGTGGTTTAGAGATGTTCTTATGTATAAAGCAACTAAAGCAATTGATGAATTGATATTTAAGGATGAATATAACTATATTATAGAACAGGCAACTAAGATGTCTTATAATGGTATAGAAAATGTTATAGAAGCAATTAAAAAAGTAAAAGTAAGATTAAAAGCTAATGTTAACTTTGATTTAACATTACAACTTATGTATATGACTATTATGGAGGAAGTTCAATGATAAAAGTAATTGGTGTTCGATTTAGAAGAGCTGGTAAGATATATTTTTTTGACCCACTAGATTTTAATATAGAAAAGGGAAATCATGTCATAGTTGAGACTGCTAGAGGAGTTGAATATGGTGATGTTGTATTAGGACCTAGAGAAGTAGCAGATGAAGAGGTTATTCAACCATTAAAACCTGTTATAAGAATAAGTACACAAAAAGATGATGAACAAGAAGTTATTAATAAAGAAAAAGAAAAAAAAGCATTTAATATTTGTTTAGAAAAAATTAAAAAGCATGAATTAGAGATGAAGCTTATAGATGCAGAATATACTTTTGATAATAATAAAGTTTTGTTTTATTTTACTGCAGATGGAAGAATTGATTTTAGAGAGTTAGTAAAAGACCTAGCAGCTATATTTAAGACTAGAATAGAATTAAGACAAATTGGTGTTAGAGATGAAACTAAGGTTGTTGGTGGAATTGGTATGTGTGGAAGACCACTTTGTTGTAATACTCATTTGTCAGACTTTATTCCAGTATCTATCAAGATGGCTAAGGAACAGAATTTGTCACTTAATCCCACAAAGATTTCTGGAGTATGTGGAAGACTTATGTGTTGTTTAAAGCATGAGCAAGACACATATGAGGAACTTAACAATAGACTTCCTAATTTAGGAGATTTTGTTACTACTGATGATAATCTTAAAGGAGAAGTACAAAGTGTAAGTGTACTTAGACAAAAAGTTAAAGTTATAGTTAACGTTAATGATGAAAAAGAAATAAGAGAATATAAGGTTGAACAATTAAGATTTAAACCGAAAAAAAGAAGAGATGATAGTAATATTACTGATGCTGAATTAAGAGAGCTTGAGGCACTTGAGAAAAAGGAAGGAAAATCAAAGTTCGATGATTAATCTTTTAGAAGGCGAGCGCTTAGATGACTTAGAAAGAAATGGATATAAAATAATTCAAAATCCTAGCAAGTTTTGTTTTGGAATTGATGCTGTGATTTTGTCTTATTTTGCTAATGTAAAAGACGGTGAAGTTGTTCTTGATATTGGTACAGGAACAGGAATACTTCCTATATTATTAGAAGCAAAGACTAAAGGAAAACATTTTACAGGGCTTGAAATTCAAAAAGAAAGTGCAGATATGGCATCTAGAAGTGTATTATATAATAACCTTCAAGATAAGATAGATATAGTATGTGCAGATGTAAAAGAAGCTGACCAAATATTTGGGAAGGCTTCTTTTGATGTAATTACTTGTAATCCTCCATATATGAAGGCTGAGCATGGGCTTACTAATCAAAAGAGCCCAAAGGCTATTGCAAGACATGAAATTACAGCGAGTCTTGAAGATATAGTAACTAAGGCAGCAGCAGTACTTAAGCAAAGAGGCCGAATTTATATGGTACATAGACCTCATAGATTGATTGATATAATTAGAGCATTTACTGCGAACAAACTTGAACCAAAGAGGATGCAATTTATTCACTCTTATGTGGATAGTGAAGCAACTATGGTACTTATAGAAGCTGTTAAGGGCGGAAAGCCTATGTTAAAGATGGAAAAACCTTTGATTGTATACAAGGATAAGAATGTTTATACAGATGAGATTAAGAATTTGTACAAGTTCTAATCTAGTTAGTATAAATATGATTAATATGTATCTGGTTATTTTAAAAGAAATATTAATAAAAATTAAAAAAATTCTTAAATATATAGAATTCTTTTTGAATAGTTATAATAGTTAAAATAAATATTATGGAGGAAGGTTATGTCAGGAATATTATATTTATGTGCTACACCAATTGGTAATTTAGAAGACATTACCTTTAGAGTAATAAGAACTTTAAAAGAAGTTGATTTAATTGCAGCAGAAGATACTAGACATAGTATAAAGCTACTAAATCATTTTGATATAAAAACACCTATGACAAGTTATCATGAGTTTAATAAGTTTGATAAAGCAGATTACCTTGTTGGGCAGTTGATAGAAGGTAAAAATGTTGCAATTATTACAGATGCAGGGATGCCAGGGATATCTGATCCTGGAGAAGAATTAGTTAAAAAATGTTATGAAGCGGGAATAAAAGTTACTGCATTACCAGGTGCAACTGCTATAATTACTGCATTAGTTTCTTCTGGACTTCCTACGAGAAGGTTTTGTTTTGAAGCATTTTTACCAACTGATAAAAAAGAAAAGGCTAGAGTTTTAAAAGAAATTGAAAATGAAACAAGGACTATCATCTTTTATGAAGCACCACATAGGTTAATAAAGACTTTAAAAGAGATAGAAAAAGTATTAGGTGAAGATAGACGAATCACTATTTGCAGAGAGCTAACTAAAAAGTTTGAGGAGCTATCGCAGTTTACGGTTAAAGAGGCTATAGAAGGATTGAAAGATAAGGATATAAAGGGAGAACATGTTATTGTTATAGAAGGCAAGGATATAACAATAATAGAACAAGATGAAAAAGATAGTTGGGATAAATTTACTATAAAAGAACATGTCGAACATTATATTGATAAAGGAATAGATAAAAAAGAAGCGATGAAGTTGGTTGCAAAAGATCGTGGGATTAGCAAAAGGGATGTATATCAGGAGTTGATATAAGTGTAGCTATAATATAGCCTTTAGAGAATAAATGAGACAAATTTGAAGAATTAAAGTTCTTAAAAAAATCTTTAAAAAACCTTAAAAAAACATAAAATTGATGCTTGACAAGATATTTTAGATGGTATATCATAT
>CAZIGN010000090.1:0-7275 GCA_964538805.1 uncultured Lachnospiraceae bacterium | reverse complement strand
TATCTATCACTTCTATTCTTCTATTCTCTCTTATATATCTATCACTTCCATTCTCTTTTATCTAATCTTTTATGTAATCTTTTACTTTCATCCTTTGATTTTTATTCCATATTTTACTTCGGCTTTCTCTTATGGTTATATAATAAGTCAAAATCGACTACTATTCAAGTCAATACTATAATTGATTGTTATTACAAATAACTATAAAATGCTATTTATAGGTAGATAAGTATTATCTTAATTTTATAATGTGAAAGGTATATGGGTATATTTATGGCAAAATGGCAAAGAGCAATGTATCAGCCTAATATTAATCTAGGTGAAACAGGGGAAAAGGTTACTGCTTCAAAAGAACATATTGAGTTATCTAAAAATGCTGCAAAGGAAGGTATGGTACTTTTAAAGAATGACAATAATCTATTGCCTCTTAAAAGAGGAACAAAAGTAGCTCTTTTTGGAAAAGGAACTTTTGATTATGTTAAAGGTGGTGGTGGAAGTGGTGATGTTACCGTTTCTTATACCGTTAATATGTATGATGGCTTAAAGTCATTAAATGATTATGTTGTTATTAACGAAGAGTTGTCTGATTTCTATTCTGAATATGTAAAGAATAAATATGCGGATAAAAAAGAACCAGGGCTTTTAAAAGAACCTATATTAGAAGAGTGTTATTATAAGAATGCCAAGGAATTTGCTGACGTTGCAATAATATCTATTTGCAGGTTTTCTGGTGAAGGTTGGGATAGAAAAAGTCAATATGACAAAAAGTCTGATGATGATAATTCTAAAAAAGATGATCTTCTTTTTGAAGATGGCGACTTTTATTTAAGTGCAAATGAAAAAATTCTTGTTGAAAAAGTTAAAGCTTACTTTGATGATATTATTGTGGTTTTAAATGTAGGTGGCGTTGTTGATACAAGTTGGTTCTCAGAAGACAAGAAGATTTCTTCTGTTTTACTTGCTTTGCAAGGTGGTATAGAAGGTGGAACTGCTGCTGCAGAACTTTTATGTGGGATAACTACTCCTTCTGGAAAGTTGGCTGATACATTTGCAAGAAAATTAGAGAATTATCCTTCTTCATATAATTTTCATGAATCTGATGATTATGTAGATTATACAGAAGACATTTATGTGGGTTATAGATATTTTGAAACTTTAGAAAACGCAAACGATATGGTGATTTATCCTTTTGGTTATGGCCTTTCTTATACCACATTTTCTTATGAGTTACTAAATGCTTCAGAAAAAAACGGGCTCATAAATTTAAATGTTTTAGTTAAAAATACTGGTTTTAGAGAAGGCAAGGAAGTAATTCAAGTATATGGAAGTAAAACTACTACATCCTTAGGCTATCCTTCTAGATCATTAATTGATTTTAAGAAGACCTGTACTCTAAAACCTGGCGAAGGTCAAAATCTCACCTTTGAATTTAATATAAACGAACTGGCTTCTTATGATGATTTGGGTAAAATACAAAAATCTGCATATGTTCTAGAGAAATCTACTCTTAGCTTTTATGTCGGTAACTCTGTTAGAGATGCTAAGAAAATCGATTTCGAATATCAAGTTTTAGAAGATAGAATAATTGAACAATTAACTTCTAAAATAGCCCCTACCGCCCTAAAACAAAGAATGATAGAGGACGGAAGTTATGAAGTCTTACCTCAAAGCATTTCTAATAATCCTAATAGTTATGACTTAGATGAGCTAATAAAAGAAGAACTAGATGGCTTTACTCCAACAGTCAGGGCGCTTCCTGGAGTTTGTTTATGGAAGAATCCTTTTAAAGATGGAATTAAGATATTAAAAGAAGTTGTTGATTGTAATATCAGTGTAGGTGAGTTTCTTTCTCAAATGACTGACGAAGAGATTGCTCATTTACTTGGAGGACAACCTAATACTAGTTGTGCAAACACTTTTGGAATTGGTAACATGCCTGAATATGGTGTTCCAAATATCATGACGGCTGATGGGCCAGCAGGTCTTAGAATCGCCCCAGAGTGTGGTATCTACACTACTGCTTGGCCATGTGCTACACTTCTTGCTTGTACTTGGAATAAAGATATTGTGTATGAAGTAGGAAAAGCTGGTGCAAAAGAAGTAAAAGAAAATAATATATCAGTTTGGTTGACTCCTGCTATAAATATTCATAGAAGTCCTCTTTGTGGGCGCAATTTTGAATATTATTCAGAAGATCCAATTCTTACAGGCGTTCTTGCTTCATCAATGGTCAAAGGAATTCAATCTCAAAATATTGCTGCTACAGTTAAACATTTTGCACTGAATAATAAAGAAACTAATCGAAAAAACAGTGATTCAAGAGTCTCTGAACGTGCAGCTCGTGAAATATATCTAAAGCCTTTTGAAATAATTGTTAAAAATGCTAACCCTTGGTGTATTATGACTTCTTACAATATTATTAACGGGCACAGAGCCTCTGAGTGTAAGGAATTAATAGATGGAATTCTTCGAGAAGAATGGGGCTTTAACGGTATGGTCACAAGTGATTGGTGGACTTTAGGCGAACACTATAAAGAAGTACTCGCTGGAAATGACTTAAAAATGGCATGTGGGTATAAAGAAAGATTGCTAGAAGCAAAAGAAAAAGGCCTAATCACAAGATCAGACCTTGAAAAATGTGCTGCTAAAATAATAGAGTTGATTCTAAAAATAGATTGATTATTTTGTTTTTTGAGCAAGTGTTTATTAATTAAGTTAAGACTTATAATAAGCACTTGCTCTTTTTATTATCTCTATGGCATTTTTATAACAAATTCTTGTTCTCCCATAGGCGGTGGTGCAATCACACCTTTTCCGAAGTTTATTACCACTTCTTTTTCTTTGTTAATATAAAAATCGAATTTCTCCATACTATCAAGTTCACCTTCTGTAACTGTGTACATGAAATCAGGATTTTCATCTAATCTGGTTGCTATCTGTGTTTTTATTGTTTCAACAATTATCTTAGAATAGTCTTCCCCATAAATATCTGACAAACTAATTTCTTTATCTTTTATTAAATCATAATTATAAAATGTTTTATATTCATAAGAAGAAGCGTAAGTTTCTCTATTGTTAATCCCAAAAGAAAGTAACTCCTTGGTTTTTATATACACCTCATAGCTTATATCTACATTTATAGGGTCTACTCCTTCTATAGCTTCCTCACTTCTTTCTTCGAGTGATTTTGTTAGTTCTGCTATTTTTTCTTCTATTTTTTTGTTGATTTGTACTTCAAGGCTCTCTTTTCCTATGTTTTCTACCTTTGGAACACTAACATTTACATTGAAACCTTGATTTTTAAATTCATATTCTTTAAATGTTATAACCTTTGCTATATCTCCTAAAAATGGTATCTCATATATTGTTTTTGCTGCAGTTTGACTTGTGTTAATAATTATAAATAATAAGCTGCACGCTATTATTAAAGAAGCAAATGTTGGTTTTAAGATATTAATTATCTTTCTGTCTTTTCTCAATGCTTGTCGAATCTCTTCATCAACTTTTGCGTTTAAAATATCAGGGATTTTTATCTCTTTGTGATTCTTTTTGAGTTTTTGAAGCTCTTCTTTTAATTCACTCTTTAGATTTTCTTTCATATTTGTCTCCATTCCGCCCCGCTTTGCTTACGGCGCAAACATTCTCATTATATCTCTTTTTTTAGATTAGAAAGAGCTTTATATAACCTTGTTTTAACTGTACTTACATTTGTCTTTGTTACTATAGCAATTTCTTCAATCATCATATCTTCAAAAAACCTTAAAATTATGACCGTTTTTTGCTTTAATGGTAGCTTGTTTATTGCATTTTGAAGGGATATAGAAGTTGTAATATCTTTATCTACATATGGAATATCTACATCTTCTAAATTATCAAAAATCCTTCTGTTTTGTTTTTTGATTATATTTATGCTTTCATTAACAACAATTCTATACATCCAGGTCTTTATAAACTCTGGCTTTTTTAATTTTGAAGCATTTGTCATCGCCTTATATACTGCTTCTTGAATAACATCTAAGGCATCATCCTCATTTCTTGTATAACTGTAGGCTAATCTATAGAATTCGTTTTGATTTGATTTAATATATTCCTTTACAATATCAAGCATTTCATCTTTTACTTGCAATTTTTATTCCTCCGATATCGAATATTTAGAACTTTTGGAATTCCATTTTTTTGAGTTCTATATATTAGACTATTTATTTGTTAAAAAAGTTTGTTTTTTTTAATTTTTTTTAGTATTCTTAAAGAAAACATAAGAATGGAAAATAATATGACGTTACAACAATTAAAATACATAATTAAAATAGTAGAGTGTGGCTCTATAACAAAGGCTGCCGAAGAATTATTTATTACTCAGCCAAGCCTATCTTCTGCTGTTAAAGACTTAGAGTCAGAATTTGGAATAGAGATATTTTATCGTAATTCAAAGGGCATCTCTTTGTCAAGTGATGGTACGGAGTTTTTATCTTATGCAAGACAAATCATTGAACAAGCTGAGCTTTTAGAAACCCGCTATACTAACAAATTACCTTCTAAAAAACTTTGTTCTATTTCTACTCAACATTACTCGTTTTCTGTAAATGCTTTCGTAGACATGATTCTTAATCTTAACGTGGATGAATATGAATTTACACTTAGAGAAACTAGGACTTACGAGATAATTGAAGATGTGAAGAATTTAAGAAGTGAAATTGGAATTATATATATAAGTGATTTTAACCAAAATGTTCTTAATAAATTGTTTAAAGAAAATCATCTAGAATTCAACTTATTGTTCGATGCAAAACCACATGTTTTTATTAGTATCAAGCATCCTCTAGCAAAAAGATCATCTATACATTTAGATGACCTAATTGATTATGCTTTCCTTGCTTTTGAACAAGGTATCTACAATTCATTTTATTTTTCTGAAGAAATATTAAGCACTGTTCAAAGAAAAAAGACTATATATGTAAGTGATAGAGCCACTCTTTTTAATCTTTTAATTGGTTTAAATGGTTATACCATATGTTCAGGAATTCTAAGTAGTGACTTAAATGGTGATAATATTATTGCTGTTCCACTAGATACTAAAGAAACTATGAAGATTGGCTATATTGCAAATGAAAAAGCAAAACTCAGCTTGCTAGCTAGTAACTATATTGAAAATCTAAAAAAAGTAATTGCTGATTCTAAATAATATCATTTAAGAAGGCTGTAGGTTGCTTCGTATATTCTTCTTGCGATATATGGATTATTCATTGTGTATAGATGTATTCCATCAACACCCCTTGCTATAAGATCTACAATTTGATCAATTGCATATGCTATCCCTGCATCTCTAAGTGCTATTTGATCATGCTCATACTTATCTATTATAGAGATGAATTTTTTAGGAAGTGTTGCTCCACAAAGACTTACCATTCTTTCAATTTGCTTCTTGTTTGTAACTGGCATTATTCCTGCTTCTATAGGAACTTTTATATTAGCTAATGCTAGTCTTTCCCTAAATGAATAAAAATGCTCATTATCAAAAAATAATTGAGTAATTAGGCCCTCTGCTCCTGCATCGACTTTTATTTTTAGATTTTTTATGTCCTCAATTATCGAAGAGCTTTCTGTATGGCCTTGTGGGTAACTTGCTGCTATTATGTTAAAATCTCCATTTTCTTTTATGAATTCTATTAAATCGCTCGCGTATTTAAAATCATTTTTAGGTAATATATTAGGATTAATATCACCTCTTAAAGCTAATATATTTTCTATCCCTAGCTCTTTGTATTCGTCAAGTAAATTTCTCACTTCTTCTTTTGTATGATTAATGCATGGGAGATGAATGACGCTTTCTATCTTATATTTATTTTTAATTTTTGAAGCTATTTCTAAAGACTGTTTATTACTTTCACTTCCACCTGCTCCATATGTGACACTAATAAAATCAGGTTCTAAGTCTTTTAATTCATCTAAAGTATCATATACAGTACTTATAGAATCTGTTTTCTTTTTGGGAAATATTTCGAATGATAAAACTTGCTTTTTTTTATATATTTCTTTTATTTTCATAAATTATACCATACCTTTTTTGTATTCTCTAAGTAATCTAACACAAATAATGATATATAGTATAATACCCATAAATTATCAAAAGCCATAGTTTTAAACTATGGCTTTTGTGTTTCTAGAATAATATGCTTCTTCTACTTCTTTAGCTATTTTCTCATCTCTTAACTTTAATATGTTTATGTACTCGTCTATTTCATTTAATTCTAAAATCGCTTCCTTAAATAAAACAATCTCTAGCTTTTGTCTTATTAAATCCGCATTTTGTAGTTTATCTTTATCTTCAATTGTATTTAACAAAACAAGTGTATCTACTAGCGAATCTATGACATCTTTAGTATCAAAAGGTTTATCATGCGTTACTTTTGTAATTTCATTAATATCTTCAACCTCTTTTTTTAATATAGAGTCATTAACTATCTGCTTCGCATGTCCAATAGCACAAGCGCTTCCACTACAGACTTTACAATATTCCTTACCCATACATATATTGTCTAAATCGGTTTTTATATGATGATAGTAATCATAAAGTAGTTTTGACTTTAAGACTAAATCAGATTCTATTCCATTTTTTCTGTCTCTTAATAATTTTCTTAACATCAAGCTAACTATTATAATTAAAATTATTAGAACAGGAATTATATATGCTGGCTTTAAAATATCCTTTGGCAAGGTTACTAACAATTTTTGCAAACCAAAAAACATAAATATCGTCGCAGCCATCAACTTAATTGTAAGTTCTGGAATCTTATCACCTAATTTTTTCCCTATAAAAATACCTATTGCTCCTGTTGCAATCATTCCTGTTACTGTACCTATTAAAATAAAAAATGGATAATTTGAACTTGCTGATAAAGTTATTGCGCTAAGTTGTGTTTTATCTCCAAGTTCTCCTAAGAAAAATGCTAATGAAACAGTAAGTATCGGGCCAAACTTTATCTTTCCTGTCTCATTTTCTTCTTCACTTTCTTCTGATTTTAGTGTCCATAAAGAAAATCCTATAAATGCAACTCCTGCTATCATTGATAAGGTGTTTATTGGTATTAATCTTGATAGATAGCTTCCTAGTATAACCGCTATACTATGGTTTATTAGTACACCAAGGGCTATTCCTGCAAGTACTTTTTTAACTGGGTATCTTGTAGCAAATGCCATGGCGAGTATCTGTGTTTTGTCACCCATTTCTGCTACAAAAATAAGCAAAAATGCTTTAATTATCTCTATGAACATCAT
>CAZIGN010000089.1:3191-7346 GCA_964538805.1 uncultured Lachnospiraceae bacterium | reverse complement strand
TGGCTAGCCAATTAAAGAACTGGCTAGCCAATTTATCTGATCAAATTATAAAACAACTCCTCTAAAGTTAAGTAAAGCTGTTCTTTAAC
The DNA here is from genome assembly GCA_964538805.1 of uncultured Lachnospiraceae bacterium. Lineage (GTDB taxonomy): Bacteria > Bacillota > Clostridia > Lachnospirales > Lachnospiraceae > CAZIGN01. Next base: position 7,257 of record CAZIGN010000089.1, on the reverse strand, counting down.
TCTAAACTTTACTACTTCTAAGCTTAAAATCCTATCAGTTTGTATCTGTTTTTTTATTTTTAGAGCTACTATTTTAGCATTTTTCTCATCTGTTTCAGGAAGTACAATCAAATACATATTTTCTTTCCATTTACACCCAAAATCAAGAACTCTAAGATATCTCCTTGTTATTTCTTCCATCTTTTCAATATACTTTGGTTTCATAGTTAAAGCAATAACACTGTATTGATTGCCATATCTAGTATATCTTGCCTGCTCTCGTTGTAAAAGTATCATAAACTCTTCTTTTTTCTTACAATATGTGCTCTCGGTCAGATTAATCATTGATGAATTATTTTTAAGAGCTACTAATGATGCAAATTTATCAACTATGCCTTTAATACTAGAGTATCCTAAATGCACTCTAAAACTTCCTTTTTCAAACACAATGTTCTTGTAAAAGGTATCTGTTTCTTCTCTTTTCATCAAAAGATTATATTCTTTTACTTCAACTTTTATTTTAGCTGATTTAATTTGAGGATCATACTCTTTTATTTCACATATAAAATCATCAATTCGAAATATCTCACTAACTAAAGACTGCCATTTAATAAAATCTCCTAGTCTTATTCTATACCTATCAAACTCAGAAATCAATGCATAGGCATCTTCATATAATCTTTTAGAAAGAAAATAGATATAGCTATAAATTGTTTCTTCTATCTTTCTTTTGTCTGGATTATCTTTTAATATAATCTCCTTATTTTTTTTCTTATTATAATACTTCTCTCTAAGCACTGGGTTGCTAAGAATCTCATATGCTCTGTTTAGTTTTTTAATTTTTTCTTCTTTCATTGATAAGTTATTGTTATCAGGGTGATATTTTTTACTCAAATTAATATATGCTGCTTTTATTACTTCAGGCTCAGCATTGTGCTGAACCTGTAATATTTTATAATAATCTTCTGTTTCATCAAACATGTCAATTCCCATAGCTATACCTACATCCTTAAAGATTTTTTAATACAAAAACGAACATATTGTTTCAGCAATTTTATCTAGTGATGCTTGTTTTTCTACACCACCAACATCAAAAGCTACCTTTGGCATACCATATACAACACAAGATTCCATATTCTGTCCTATTGTTTTTGCACCTTTTCTTCTCATTGATAATATACCTTTAGCTCCATCATAACCCATGCCTGTCATAATAACACCAATTGCATTTTCTTTACATTCTCTTGCCACTGACTCAAACAAAACATCAACCGACGGACAATGTCCATTAATTCTTGCACCTTCAAAAACATCAGCTTTGTATATCTGTCCTATTTTTTTGATTGCCAGATGCTTATCTCCTGGTGCAACTAAGACCATACCAGGCTCAAGAACATCACCATTAGTAGCTTCTTTAACCAAAAATTTCGTTTGGACATTAAGTCTATCGGCAAACATTTTAGAAAAAACTGGTGGAATATGCTGAGTTATAAGTATTCCTGGCATATTAGCTGGTAACATTTTAAGAACAGTTGTTATTGCTTCAGTTCCCCCTGTCGAAGCTCCTATTGCTATAATTTTATTCTTAACATCTTTTATATTTGAGTTAATTATTGCCTTGCTAACAGGTTTTATTGAATTTTCAAAGACTTTTGCATTAGCCGCTTCTTTAATCTTTGTTAACAAATGATTTATGAAGTATTCTACACTTTTAGGCGACTGAACATTTGGTTTAATTACAAAATCAATTGCCCCTACATTCATTGCATCAAATACAGAATCACTAACTCCACTAACTACTATTACAGGGACTTTATATTGCGGTAAAAGTCGTCTTATAAATTCTATACCATTCATCTTTGGCATCTCTACATCACAAGTTATTACATCTGGTTGATATTTTATTATTTTGTCTCTAGCATCAAATGCATCACAAGCTGTAGCTACTACATTTATTTGTTTATCAGAAGATATTCCTTTAGATAGGACTTCTCTAAATAACATGCTATCATCTATTATTAATACCTTTATCTTATCCTTCATTTTAGCTTTCTCCTAAGTTATTCTTCTTTTCGATATACCGAAGGACAAACATACTTGAAGTTTGCTGCTTCTTTATTTATAGCTTCTGAATGACCTATAAATAAATAGCCCCCCTTGTCTAAGCTTTCATAAAGCTTTTTAACAAGTCTATTCTTAGTCTCTTCTTCAAAATATATCATAACATTTCTGCAAAATATAATATGAAATTTTTTCTTAAACGGATAAGTCTGATTCATCAAATTAAATTCTCTAAAAATAACTTCTTTTTTAATTTTATCTATCAACTCTACTTTATTCTTATCAATATTTTTAAAGTATTGCATCTTCCAATTAGGAGGTATATTTGTAATTTGTTCTTTGTTATATATACCTTCATGGGCTTTTTTAATAACCTTTTTAGAAATATCTGTAGCTAATATCTTAGTGTCCCATAGTTTTTTTTCTTCTCCAAAATAATCATCTATTAACATCGCTAAAGTATATGCTTCTTCGCCAGAAGAACTAGCAGCTGACCATATTCTAAGATCTCTATCTCTTATTTTTTGTTTGAATTCAGGCAAAACAACGCTTTTCATAAAATGAAAGTGTGTTGCCTCCCTCATAAAATATGTATGATTAGTTGTAATTCTGTCAATTAGCTCGCATCTACTATTTCTAGTCTTGTCTTTTTGTAAATGTCTGTAAAAATCAGTAAAGTTATTAAACCCCATCTCTAATAGAAGACTTTGTAGCCTCCCCTCTAGAAGGGACTGTTTTTCATCTCTAAGATGTATTCCACAATCCTCTTCTATCATCTCGGCAAATAATTTAAATTCATCTTTAGTTATATTTACCACATTGCTCATCTTCTTTCTTATTAGTATTTACCAAACTCCCTGTCAGTTAGTGCTATCTTTGGTTTAGAAGAATTATCTACACTATCTTCCTCTCTTGAATTCTTATTATTCATTCTATCAAGCATTTTTAAAACTTCAGGATTAATACTTTCCATTCCTCTATATGAACCATTAGTGTTATTCTTTTTTAACTTAAATCTTGCAACCTGGTTACGAAGATTATCTGCTTGTCCTGAAAGTTCTTCACTTGCCGCAGCAGTTTCTTCTGAAGTAGCTGATGTAGTTTGAACAACATCTGATATTTGTTCTATTCCTTGATTAATTTGCTCAACTCCAAGCGCTTGTTCATTAGACGCTATTGCTATTTGGTTTACTAAATTAGCAACTTTAGAAACACCTTCAACAATATTTTCTAGCGCTTTAGAAGTGTCTTTTGCAATCTTTGTGCCATCAGCAACCTTTTGAATAGAACCTTCTATCATAGCAGTTGTTTCTTTCGCTGCATTTGCAGATCTTGCTGCTAGATTTCTAACTTCTTCTGCAACTACAGCAAATCCTTTACCATGTTGTCCTGCTCTTGCCGCCTCTACTGCAGCATTTAGAGCCAATATATTTGTTTGGAATGCAATCTCATCAATTACTTTTATGATTTTACTTATGTTACTTGAAGATTCATTGATTTCATCCATTGCCTTTAACATACTTGTCATTTGAACATTACCATCCGATGCATTCTTTCTTGCTTCTTCAGATATTCTATTAGCTTCATCTGAGTTAGTAGCATTTTCTCTAGTTTGAGATGCTATTTCTTCTATTGATGCTGTTAATTCTTCTATCGAACTTGCTTGTTCTGTTGCACCTTGTGATAGTGACATACTAGATTCTGAAACCTGTCTTGAACCAGATGCAACTTGTTCAGAGGCCGAATTAATATTACCCATAACTTCATTAATATTATTAGTCATATCTATAAATGATTTAGCAAGTTCTCCAATTTCATCCTTAGTTGTAATGTCGATATCAACATCTAGATTACCCTTAGCAATCTCTCCTGAAGCCTTTACTAATACATTGATAGGCTTTTTGATGATATTACTAATGTATAGGCCAAGGAATATTGATATGAAAATACCTACTACTAAAAACCCTATCATCATTGTACTTGCACTTGCTACTAAAGCTTCATTGTCTTTTGCTGTTTGATCTGC
>CAZIGN010000089.1:0-3091 GCA_964538805.1 uncultured Lachnospiraceae bacterium | reverse complement strand
TATATCTTTAACATTACCTATTATTCGTTGATATGATTCTACATAATATACTGTTTCTCCTAAAGGAACAGTCATATTTTTGTATAGATTCATATCTGCTTCTTCTATCTGAATTATATTTACAATTCCTATAACTCCAATTAACCCTGCAATCATCGCTACAATAATATAACCTATAATTAATTTCATTCCCACTTTTAAATTCTTATACCATCTCATATATACACCATCGCACTTTAGATATATCAAACTACCTATAAAAACATTTGGGTAGTTCGTGCACTTCCTTCCTCATTTAATTATTGTTTTTCTTGACTAACTTATGCTCTCTCCTACTTGCTGTCCATCATCGTTAATTCTTCAATCTCTTCTTCATTTAAAATCTTTTCACAGTCTAATATAAGTACTACCTCACCTTGAGTCTTTCCTATCCCTTTAATGTATTTTTTGCCTGTTTTACCAACTTCAGGTGGAGTAACAATCTCTTCATCTTGTATATTTAATACCTCTGATACTGTATCTACTATTAGACCAATTGATACATCCTCTATATCTATTACTATAGTACAAGTCCTATCATTGTAATCAATCAATTGTTTCTTGAATCTAAGTCTTACATCCATTACTGGAATTATCTTTCCTCTTAGATTAATAATGCCTTTAACATACTCTGGAAGTTCAGGAACTTCTGTTATAGGCTGTATACCAACAATCTCGGTAACATACTTAATCTCTATTCCATATATTTCTTTTCCAAGCGCAAATGTAAGGAACTTTCCTTTTTGCGTATCCTCTTCTTCAAGATAATCAAGTGTAACTTCTTCCCTCATACTATTCCTCCGTTTCTAGATATTTACTTAATGTTTTTGTTTGATATTAATTCTGCAACATCTAATATCAAGCTAATACTTCCATCTCCTAAAAGTGTACATCCTCCAATTCCTGTTATATCTTTTTTAAGCTTAATATAATTAGGTAGTGCTTTTACAACAACTTGTTGTTGTCCAAGTAATTCGTCTGCAAACAAACATGCTTTCAAATCATCTTGTTCTACCATTATTAATATCCCTTGTTCAAAATCATGAACCGAATCGTATACATTGTATATGCTATTAAGTCTTATAACTTTATAACATTCACCTCTTACCATTATCATTTCATTGCCATCAGTATCCATAAATACATCTGTATTTCTTGGTCTAAATGATTCTTTTATTGATATTATAGGTATTGTATATCTTGATAAACCAACCTTCACGTTCATACCATCTATAATCGCTAGTGTTAGAGGTATCTTTAGAGTTATTACAGTTCCTTCACCTTCTTTGCTATCAACTGATATGGAGCCACCTATATTACTAATATTTTTTGCTACTACATCCATTCCTACTCCTCGACCAGAAAACTCTGTTATATCTTCATTAGTAGAAAATCCAGGCAGTAATATAAGAGAGTATATTTCTTTATCTGTCATATCATTTTCATTTTTTTCAAGAACTCCACTTTCTTTTGCCTTTTTAATAATCTTTTGTTTATTAAGTCCACTTCCATCATCTCTTATAATAATTAATACATCACTACCTGAGTTCTTTGCTTCAAGTGTAACAACTCCTACTGGATCTTTTTTACTCTTTATTCTCTCATTTTTGTCCTCTATTCCATGATCTACAGAATTTCTAACTAAATGCATCAAAGGATCTGATATCTTCTCTATTATATTCTTGTCTACCTCTGTTTCTTCTCCAATTAGAACTAATTTAACTTCTTTTTCGAGCTTCTTGGCCATATCATGTACTATTCGTTGCATCTTCATAAATGTTTTTGATAAAGGTACCATTCTAATAGCCATTACCATATCTTGTAACTCGTTTGTAATCTTATGCAACTGTCTTGAAGCTTTCATAAAACTATCAATCTCAAGAGCCTTAACTTCTGGATTTTGTGTAACCATAGCTTCTGATATCACCATCTCACCTACTAAGTCCATAAGCTTATCTAATTTTTCAACATTCACACTAATCATAGTTTGAACGGAATTGTTATGTTCATTTAAAGTAGGTTTTTGTGATTGATTTGGAATTTCTTTATTTGGAATTTCTTTATTTGGAATTTCTTTATTCAGAATTTCTTTATTTAGAATTTCTTTATTATTACTTTCTTTATTATCAAATTCCTTAGTATCATCAGCTCGCTTATTCAATTCTCCATCAAGTTTTATTATGTCATTAGGATCTTTGTTTTGCTTTGTAACCTCTGAATCCTCATTTTTATTATTAATACTATCAATGTTTGTATTGTCTTTTTCAGAATTTGTCATTAGATTATATGCTTTTTTAAAGTTAGTTTGTGTTTTATACTCTTCTAACTTAAGTCCCTTTAAAAAGATAGTCTTTTCTAACAACTCTTTAATCTGATCAAGTGGTAAAAAACTACTAAATACAAGTTTGAATCCGTAATCTCTTATTTTTTTTGCAGCTAGTTCATCATTTAGTATGTCTTCTGGTTCACAGGCTACCTCACATATTACATCTTCTAGCGAATGCAATACTGTGTAGCATCTTACATTTTCCATCTCACAATCTTCTTCAAACTTAAGCATTGCTTTATAATAGTAAAGCTTCAAATCATTCTCCACTAAGACTTCCTTATCCTCATTTATTTTTTTCTTTACTTCTATAAGATACGTTTTGAATCTATTAATTAGTTCTTCTGAATCACCATTTAATTCATCACCAGCTTTAACTTTTTCAAGTTCAATCTTTATAAAATCTATAGATTCTAAAACCAACTCTGAAACTATCTCACAATTGATATTATCAGGGCTATCTTCCCTAATAAAAAAGAATAAATCCTCTACTGCATGGGCTAACAATGCAATATTATTATAACTCATCATTGCAGACGAACCCTTTATTGAATGCATAATTCTAAATATCTCGTTAATAATCTCAGGATCACACTTTCCTACATCTCCATATGTCAATATTATTTGTTCAAGTTGCTCTAACTGCTGATTAGTTTCAAAAATGTACATTTCAAGTATTGTATCATTGATTTTGTTCTTCAATGTTTCTACCCCCTTGTTTCTAAG
>CAZIGN010000088.1:0-7532 GCA_964538805.1 uncultured Lachnospiraceae bacterium | reverse complement strand
TATAAGTTTTTACAAACTGGTTATTTAATTTTTAGAGAATAAAAAAGGGTGAAAGTTTCCTTTCACCCTAATAATTAGTTTTACTAATCAAATTAGTTCGGCACTGCAAAAATAAATTTACCTACTTCAGCTGATTTAGATGGAGTATATTCTCCATAAGCAGCAAACTTCTGACCTTCTGTAATTTCCTTTACGATTTCAATTACATAATCTTTCTTAGTTTCCTTAATAAGTTCTTTCATAAGCTTCACTGCTTGATCTTTCTTAGTAGCTCTTCCTTCTACCTTGCCAGTAGAAAGTACACTTACTTCAGAAACTTCAACATCAAGACCATTTTCGTCTTTAACAGTATGGCTCTTTACTTTAAGTTCTGCTTCTTTAATCTGATAGGTAGTGGTAGCTTTTCTTTTACCCTTTGTAGCTTCATTGATAACTTTGTAAGGTCTTTCCCTTGTGTCGTCTGAAGACTGTTCAACTACAATATACGCTCCATAAGCCTTATTGTCTTTTGTGTATGCTTCGAGAAAATCAGTCAATTTCTTTCCTCCTAGTGGTGCTCCTGCTTTCTTCCATGAAAGAGTTGCGTTTTTCAATCTTGATAGTTCTACATCAAATCCAGTTGTTTCTAGTGCCTTTTGTTTGCTATAACCTTGAGCTTCTGCAATTTTCATATTCATATTACATTAAAAAAATAAATTATTTACATTCATCTAGTGTGTTATTGTTATCTAATTGTAATACAAAGATAATACATTTAACTTTTTAAAATTACCTCATACATAAGAATTCTAATCTATAAAAGTTTTGTATATCTAAAGTATCGTAATCTGTTTAAAAATTCACTAATGTGAATTTTATAGGTTACAAGCCTATTTTAGTCTTTTTGTATTTCCTTTCTAGGTAATTTTTCTTTTCTGTAGGATTCAGTACTTGATCAACTGCTTCTTCTACCGTGTAGTCTAGAATGAATACGCAAATGTAAATTTCTTTTAAATCAGCCAAAGAACATTCTCCTGTTGCTTTAACCAATTCTTCTATTTTATCTTCAGGAACTTTTTTGAATCTAAAGAATTCTTCCCTGGTTTGAGAAGTAGGATAATCTACCTCAATTTTTAAATCTAACCTGCTAGGTCTTAAGAAAGTATCTGGAATATCTTCAGTATTATTACTAGTAGCTATAATTACATGATGATTTACATGAAACTGTCCATCTAAAAAGTCCAACAAATTAGCTTCAATTTCACTATATTGTTCTATATCTTCAAGTATAGTGATTATAGGAGTGTCTGGTTGAATTTTTCTAAATCCATGCTTAATAAAATCTATATAATGAGATAAATTTCTTATTCCATAAACTTTAAAAACAACTCCTCCCTTATCAATAAGTTCTTGACTTATCATATTAATAAGAGTAGTTTTACCTGTACCCGCGAAACCGGAGAGTAAAATACCACGTTTATGTATTAAATTATTTTCCAAATATAAATCTTTCTTATCCCAAAAAGTTTCTATTTCCTTTAAAAGATCTTTAGTTATAGAATCAGTAAAAGTAAATAATTCATCTGTTTCTACTTTTATTGGTCTACAAAAATATCCTCTGTCATTAGTATAATCAACTTTATAAATACCAGGAGGAAGTTCCTTAGTAACGCTAATGTCAGTAGACGGTACATAATAATCTTTATCCTTTACCCATAAAGAAACTTTATCTTGTTCTAGATATTCTTCTTCATCTACTACTTTTGTAACATCTTCAAATGCTAGTACTATGTTATTTTCTGTCATATTTTTAAAATGGAGTCCATGTTTGTAGGAACTCTTTTATTTTGTTAATAATATCTTTTGAATTTGTTAATCCGCAAGGATCAAATTCTGTTACACAATAAGAAAGATCATCTACCATCAAAGCTAGATTTTCTAAAGCTGTATAAAAATGAGTATTTGGTTTTTCACCAGTAATTTTAGCTAATAAATCTATAGTAGTTAATTCTGGATTTTTTACCCTTAATTTATTTACAGTAAGACCTATTAATGAAATTAATACTAGCTTATCACTTAATTTAGTCGAAGCTAAAGCTCCAAAACCAAAGTTTCTCATATACAATTTAGACCTCTCTTCATAGGATAATTCTTTTATAGCGTGTTCTAATTCTTCTATTTTAGATTTCATTGGCTGCTAAAATTAATAAGTCTTTAAATTCTTGTAAACCTTTATCTACCCATTTTTTAGATATAGGGCATATTTTAGTTTTAAAATCAGGTATGGTTTCTACTAAAAGAATATTAACTTTATACTTAAATTTATCTATACCACGAGCATTTAATGCTGCTTGTAGTAACCATAAGTACATTCCTACCTGTCGATAATACTTATATTTTTCGAAAGATCCTTTAATCCAAACTTTTTCTCCCAATTCATTATGTATATAATTACCCATAAAGTAATTAGCAGGTCTACCAGTAGACTTTACATCATTTAGAGTAACTACATTACGTTCATAATCTATTGTAAAATTATCTAATTTAGCTTTTACTTTTACAATTTTATTAATATCTCCACTTATTTTAACTTCACACAAAATAGCATACTCATTATAATATTCTGCTGGAGACAATAATCCTGTAGGATATAAAGTTTCTGCAAATTTAGGATTCTCTGAAATACCTAACATACATTTACTATGTTTATCAGCCATGGCAGAAGATAAGAAAAGAGGAACTTTTCCTATTTCTTCTTTAAAATGTATTCTTTTTAAATAAAAATCTAATGATTCTTTTATAGCGGTAGAAAGTCTTTTTGGAGTCAACTTACCACTATAATAATCTGCTTCTTTAGAAGCCTGTTCTATAGAATCTGCTATACTTTTATTTTGTAGCCTACATTCATAAAATTTTTCTACAAAGAGTCCTAACTTTCCTGAAGGTTTTCTTAAACTCGGAATAGAATATTCGTCAGGTTGAAGCAACATTGCATGAATAGCTCCTCCTAATTCGAAAGATTCTGAATAACCTCCCTTAAATCCTTCTTTAAATTTTTCAGGAGATCCTCCTGCGTCTGGGTCTATTAATCCTAATTTGCTATTACTTATATAATCTGAATATTCCTCAGAAAAATAAGTTTTATCGTCCATTTTTATAAGCTGGATACTTTCAGGAATAACTTCCAAATAAACTTTCATACTTTAATTTTATTTCTTTATAATTTAGTGCTGATATTCTATAAGGTGTATCTATATGAGCATTATGAGGTCGCGTTAATAATAATGCAGGTAATCCTGATTTTATAGCTTTACTCACATTGGAATAAGAATCATCAATAAGAATATCACACCTTCCTTTAATTAAGTCTGCCTTATTTCCATGTTGATTATACATTTGATAAATAGGCTTCATAGGAAAATTATTCTTTTTTATCCAATTTCTAGTATAAACTTTACTATTAATTCTTTTAGTACAATAAATATGTGGTTCAAAATCCATTCTTTCAAGTACTGGAAGATTTTCCCAAAAACTTTTATTATTTCTTAATTTATAAACGTTTCTGGTAATTTCATAATCATGTTTTTTGGGTCTACCAAATTTGGCAAAATACGGGTCTAGAAAATTAGCTATACAATCGTCAATATCGCATGCTATTCTCAACTCTTTTGTCATACTCATTAAATTCTTGTTTTATTATTTGTTTTAATTTTTTGATTCTTGTTTTAGAAGTAAGCTCTTTAAAAGCAGGATTCCAAGAACCATTAGCATATAAATTTAGTATTTTCTCTGAATCAATATTTAAACTTATTTTATCTTTATGCCATCTGGATTGAATTCCTTCAGAATCATAATAAAATTTACCAGATATTCTTAAAAATATATGTTGAATTCTTAAGTGTTTAGATAGATTCTGTGCTTGATCATTATATTCCCTTTTAGAATGATAGGGGTGTTCAATAATTACTTTGTAAGGAATCTTCCTTATGTCTAGTTGTTTTGCAATTAAATATGCATATAAACAACACCCTCCACAGTTTATATAATAGTAATTTGAAAGTTTTTCTGAAATGTTTTTTAATGTTATCTTTAATTCTTCCATTATCTAGCTAATTTAAAGCATGTTTTATATTTATTCTACTGAATATAAAGCTTTTTTATTATAATCTAATATTAATTTATTATGTTGTAAATATTCTGATCCTAAAAGACCAATTACTTCAATTTTCTGTTCTCTTAAAGCTTTTATTACAGAAGTTAAGTCAGATGTTGCAAAATACATTAAATTACTATCTACTTTTGTACTTATAATAACTGTATTAGCCTTAGTTATTCCAGATACTCCTGTTATCCAAATTTCATTAGTTCCTTCATAGCTAAATAAATCAGTATTATTACTATACCAAGTACTATCTATTAATGATATATTAGCTCCAGAATCAACTATAAAATTATAAGACTTATCGCCAATAGTTTTTTCTACTATGGGGATTTTTATCTCATTATTTTTAAAAAATTTATAATATTTAGAAGATTCATTACATGATATAAACAAAACTAATATAATTAATAAACTATTTATTTTTTTCATATTTTAACTTTAAGTAATCATAAAATAATTCTTTCGGAATAATAACATATTCTCCTACACTTACACAATTAACTTCTCTTTTTTCTTGTGCATTCCAAAAAATTGCTAAAGGTCTATCTTTCTTTCCTACTTCTGCATTAAGCTTTTTTACACTAGGGTTAGTTTGAGTGCTTTTACATTGAACATAGAAATCTAACGTATTATTAGGATCTGCAATATCAATTTTTGCATCATCAAGTTTTTTACTTTCAGATCTTGATGTGCATAGATCAATATCCCCAGTTAATTCTTTTAGTTCATTAACTATTTTGCGCTCATAACTAGAACCTTTGTTTTTTGAATAAGCTCCAGTTCTTTTTTTCTTAGGTTTTACAACAGTCTCTTCACTTGCAGGTTCTTCTCAAGTTTCTTCTTTCTTAGTTTTTGCCATTGAATATATAAAAATATTTTGTTTTTACTACAGTTTTATCTTTTAGTATTAAATTTAAATCTTTTTCTATCTCTAATTTTTGTAAACAATTAGACCTTTTCCATAAATCACTAATATCTTTAGCATACTTTCTTTTTATAAATATACATCTAATATTATATTCTTTTTTATATTTTTGTGCTCCTTTAACACCAGCTAAATCGTTGTCATAAAAACACAAAACTTCATCAAAATTATTTACAAATTTTTTAAACTTATTATTACTAATAAGAACTGTTTCTGATATTGGAGCGCAAGAATTAATTTGCAAACTATCCAAACACATTACGTCTTTTAATGACTTGGTGATTATTAAACTATCTCCAGTTCTAGGTAATTGTTTTATCCCTTGTATTAGAGAAGCAGGCCAATTACTCAAAAATCTATAGCTTGTTTTAAAAGGCATATAAATTCTCCATAATTCTTCATTTTTAGTATTTTTACCTCCATAATACCCATATATAGGGGATCTATCTGAAGAACTCATAAAATACTGTCCATTTAGAAATACTGATTTTATAGAATATGTCTTAAATTTTTTTAATGTCTCCAAAGAAATACCAAATTCTTCCCACCAGTCTAATTCTTTTTTAGTAAAATCTTTTAATTCTACTTGAATTATTGCTGATTTAGTCTCTTCTAAAATATTTCCAGAGTAACTTATTTTTGGGGGATTTACATCCATTTTAGAATAAGGTAATAGTCCAAAATCATTTGCTACAATTCTTAAAGCTTGATAATAACTGCATTGGAATATCTCCATTACAACGGTAATTACATCACCAGAAATTCCTGCAAAATCTTTAAAAATAATACTTCCTTTACTATTTTTATAAAAAGCACATGTAGGCTTAGTATCTTTTCTAATAAAAGAAGGACATACAAAGAGTCCCTTTTTTACAGGGACTCCTAAGTAATGTTCCATTAAAGTTTCTTGACTAACTTGACTAAATAAGAATTCTTTAGTAATTTTTGGAGTCACTTCTAATTGAAACTCCATATTATCTTATTTTTTACAGTCCAGAAACGTCAAAATCCTCTATATCTTCTGTATTTGTAGAAAGTACTCCTAAGGAGTCACTCATGTCTGTTGGCTTAGCACTAGCTGCATTATCTATTCTAGTCTTTTCATAAGAAGTAAAGCCTATAGTATTACCTACAAAGTTATTTCTTATATATGCTTTACCCTCTTGATTAAGGCTAGTAAAGAATCCTGGAAATCTAGGATTGCCTTTAGTATCAGACAAAAGTTTGATTTTGGTAGTAGCACCTTTTCCTTTCTCAAGGACTGTCACTACATTATTTCTTAGTTGATCCCAATTCTTACCTCCAAGAGTAACTTCTCCTTCATCAATCTTCTTACCTACTGAAGGAAGTACAGCATCAATGACATGTTTAAGAAGTAACATCATAGATTCTACATTAGAAGGGGTTGGAAATGTAGAAACTTCTCCATTTCTTGTAGTTTTATTTTCCCCTCTTTCAAAATCTTCTGGTCTAGGTTCAAATATAGTATGTTCAAATTGTCCTTTTTCGTTAGAAAATCTCAATTTTAATACTTTATATACTTGAGTTGGATCTTTTTTTCCTTGAATATCTTCTGTGGAAGCTCCATCAAAGGTTACTTCATGTATTTCATTGCCGGGCAATTGTGGTTTAAATGTTGATTGTGATGCTCCTGCAGTAATGTTAAAATTAAATCCGTTCATTTATAATTTTTTTATAGCTTAAATGTTAACTCATCTATTTCGTAAACTTCTTCGTCATCTGTAAGTAGTTGGGGAGCTGTCTTTTCAGAAATCTCTATAGCCTCTTCAACAGATTCAGCTATTTTAGGTTCTCCTAAAGAAACTAATTTCCACACATTATCTTGATACGGTTCTACTGTAAATTCGTCTCCAAATTCAGCTAATACTGTATTTTGATTTCCTTTATAAGAAATCGATTGAGATTTAGTCATTTTATTTCCAGAACCTTCTTCATTAAAAGCTAAGTCGGTTCCTATAACTGGAAATAATGTTTTATCTCCTTTTTCATATTTAATAACAATTCTGTCTCCTGCTTCGAAATGCATATCAGCTACAGCTCTATTATTAAATACTAACTTTCCTTCTTCTCGAACAATTTTAATTGTATCTTCGAGTTCCTTAACTACATCTTTTTTACGAGTTGTTGTAGTTCTTCTTTTCACTTCTCCTTCTACTTGAGTCTTAACATTGGTGACATCACCTGTTTCAGTCTCAATATCAAATGTAATTGTTACAGCTCTAAGCATTATTCTTCATTATATTTATCAATTTGTTCTATTACAAATTGAAGATCATTATCAATATAAAAATCTTTAAAACAATCCATAGGTGTTTTAGCAGTTGTAGTACCGTCAGATTGTGTTATAAATTTATGCTCAATATCTCCATCCACATTTTTTACTAACGATGTAAATAATACATAAGTAAAAAGTCCTTCTAGAGTGATCATATTATCTAACATTTT
>CAZIGN010000087.1:0-7581 GCA_964538805.1 uncultured Lachnospiraceae bacterium | reverse complement strand
TATCTTATTAAAATTTATTAATTAATATAAAAATAGGATGTGTAGTTAACTTCCTCTTAATTTTATTTACTAATTAAAGTTTGTAAGAGGTAATTTAAAATTAAGTATTAAACTACCTCTTACTAAACTATATTAACTTCATCCTAAAGGAATTAATCTAGGCTCTAATAAATCAGCATTAAGTATACTAGACTTATTCACTCCAGCTAAGTAACCAGTCACAGAATTTAGAGCTGTATATATATTTGCTTGGAATAATGGAACAGAACCACTTAATCTAGTATTATAATAGAACATTCCACTAATGTTATTAATTTGTAGAGCATTTCTTAATAAATCAGAGGTAATTAACAATAAACCTCTATCTAAATTTGATAAGTTTGTAACTGCAAATAAATTAGAAGCATTAGTTATTTTAATATTAGCTTTAAATATTTCTGCAAAATTTATTTGAGAATAGTATACAGCATTTTCTGGAGCTGATTCATAGTTATATAATCTATTATCAAAAGAACAATTAGACCATAATCCACTTATATCTTTTAATTTTTTATTATTAACAAATAAATCTGAGTTAATGTCTATACCTACAGGTATGGTTGTGTTTGCAAATACATTAGGAATTGATAATAATTCTACATTCTTATCAAATAGGCCAGGTGGATACATTAATCCTCTTACTAAATTATTTGCATTAGTCCCAACAAGTCCATAGAACGGATCAAAATTAGTATTTTCAAATACAGCATTAAATTCTGTATTTTCTGTTAATGAATCAAATAGTTTAACAGGAATTCTACCTAACAATCCTTGAACATTTTCAGTTAGTACAACTTTACCTATATTAGTTTCTGGATCAATTTCTACAATTCTTTCTTTTCAGGACAAACCATTAAGTACTCCACTTAAATTTGCTTCTTTGTGACAGTATCTAAACAAATCTGTAGGAATCATATAATTTTGATTAGTATTTATATACCAATCAGTTACATTATTATCCTGTATTGCTTGTTTTTGGTAACTATCATAAATGAAGTATTTTTGGAGTCTAATTTTCTGTTCTTCTAACTCTATAGATTCTTCAGGAATTAAAGAAGTAGCTCCTTCTCATCCATATCCATCTAAATATCAACTGTCAAAAGCATATTCTCCAGGATTATAATTAGGATTAGGTATAGTTTCTGGAGTATTAATATCATATCCTTCAGGTCTATTCTCCGGAATTGCTATATAATCTGGGTTAGGAATAGTTAGATTTTCATCCCTATCATAATTATAAGTTTTTTCCATATTAGCTACTGACAGTTTATAATCTAATTTAGTTCCAGGAGTTTTAACTATATTATCCTCTCAAGTGGTATATCTTGAATAGGTACTTCCGTCTGGGTAAACTATAGTTTCTAATAAAGTATCTTCACTAATAACTCTATCGGAAGAATACCCTAATAGTCAACAGTTTTCAAAAACTCCAGACATATTTTTTATAGTTTTTCTTAAAGAAGTACCATTATTCATAAAAAATAGTCTATAAGGAATTATTCCAAAAACACCACTTCTTGAAAATGCTCTAGATACATCTTCTAATATACAATTCTTAAAGCCTTCTCCTAATAATTTTATTTTTAAACTCCTCGTATTAAAAAACAGATTTTTTATATTTTTTAAACTTACAGTATCTCTAAAAATAATACTATTTGGAAATTCATATATAGCTCCTTCATTATCTATATTTAAATTAGAAAATAACGACTCTATACTATTTAAAGACACACATCCTTCAAATATATCATTAGGAATCTTTTTAGTACCTATACAATTCATTCCAGAAAATATTCCTATAGCTTGCAATAAGCTATTTCCAATATTTCTAAAGATTGGTCCCATTTGTCCTAAATTTATAGATAAGTTACTTCCACTACTAGCAAATGGATACTGTATAGAGGTGAATTTTGGTATATAATAAGTAGTAGTCCCGTCAGAAAAAGTATTACTAATTCCTCCAAATACATTAACTTTTATTTCCCCAAATAAATTTATTCCTGTATATAATGAACTATCCAGTATATTATGAGTAGAATTTTGTAACATGTGAAATAGATATGTATTATCCCCTTCATTTATTACGTCCATATCGACTCCAGTATCTCCTTCAAAAACATTCTTTGGGTAAGTAGCTATTAAATCTTTTAGATTTATAAAGAAATTCTTAGAATTTAATCTTCCATATACCTTTGGTTCCTGTCTAGTATTAGCACAAGTTTTTAAGTTTTGACAGAATCTAAACATTCTATCTATACTTAAAAATTTGTAATGTACATTATTTTTAGGTTGAAATAAATTATTATCTATCCATTCAATCATAGAACTCTCAAAAGAAGCTTCTAAATCTTTAAGATTAGGTAAATAATCTAAAAACCCTCAAGTAGTTTCATCTTCTAAGGAATAACTGTTAGCCCTAGATACAATTGTTCCAGTTATATTAGTACCAGATAAAAATTCTTTTATAGTTTCTATATTTCTACTGTTGGTAAATAAATCTCTTCATATCTCTCCTGTAATTCCTGCACATCCTTTAAATGTGGCTTCAGCAGATATTATATTAGAATTAAATTTAGATATAATTGTTTTAAAATCGTTATAAGTTAAAAAATTACAATTCTCAAAAACCCCTTTCAAAGAAGTAGATTCTATTGATAAATTTGTAGCTGAATCGCTTTCTAAGAATTCTCCCGGTAGAGTAATTTCATAAATAGACTCTTCATTTAATTTAAATACATTACAATTTTTAAATACATCTTGGCCAATTATTTTAAAGTGTCCTTTAACTCTATTTAAAGAACTGCAATTAAGGAAAGCTTGAGAGTCTAAACTTACTGGATTTAATTCATCATTTATCGCTCTTATTTCGCGAATACCTCCATTATTAGAGGCTCTAACAAAACTTAGTTCAGGAAAATTTAACAAGTCTAAATAATCTTTTCTTATGAAATTTCCTACCCCATCTTTAGGATTATCATTATAAATAAAATTAGTAATGTTTGTATTACTAATATCTAAATGTCTTAAAGAAGTATAATTAGGGATATTGTCAATATAAAGAGCAGGAAGTATTATATTTTGTGTAGCTACGTTACTTAATACTAATGTCTCTAAATTTCAAGCTCCTACTAAATTTACATTAAGTGCAGGATTGTTTTGTCCAGAGATATTAAATGATGTTAATCCAGGACAGTTATCTATTGTTATAGCTTCTAATGCTGAAATTACATTTCCAGAAGAATAAAATGGAATACTTAAACTATCTAATAATTCACAATTTATAATGTTTACTTTTTTAACATTAGGAGGAAGATTTAGATTTCTAAGAGAATTACAATTATTTATTGTTATTTCTGTTAAGTCATCACAATTATCTATTACCAATGTTTCCAAAAAAGATTGATTGCTGATAGATAAAGTTCTAATACCTGTTCCTGATAAATTATAATATTTTAATACTGCGGAATCGCTTAATAATACAGAAGTAATATTAGAGTTAGATATATCTAAGTAATTTAAGTTTTTACAATCTCTTACATCTAATGTATACGCTGAAGCATTAGTCAAATTAACATTACTTAAGATTAATTTTTCTATACTCTTTAATCCCTTTTTAGAGATAGGATCATATACTTTTGGATATAGGAAGTTGTCAAATGGTATATTACTTAATCCTGATAAATCAAGTTCTTTTAATAATGGTAAGTCAATATTGGTAAGAGATGTTCAAGGATATTGTTTAAAATTATTAAATTTAGTTATGTATTTATTGGAATACATATATATAATAGTTTCTCCACCTGGAGTAGGTACTACCGCAGGAATATCCTTATTATCTAATCAAAAACTTCCATTAGTCTTATCATACGACCATCTATATAAAATTTTTGAGCCTGATGATAAATTAACGTCAAATAATATTTGAGACCCTACACCTGAAGCTTTGTTGTTACTCCACATTTGGTTTGAAGGACTATCTATGCTAGGATCTATCAAAGAAACATTTCCTTGGACTCCATAAACACCGTCTAAGAATAAAATTCTCTTTTTAAACCAATCTTTAACATGTATAACTCTATTACCATGTAAGAATTTTAATTGAGAAAAATCAGTAGTATCTTCAAATTCTCCAGTAACGCTATTATAAGTTTGAGCTACTTTTAGATACTTAACTTTATAGTCATAATTAAACATTATTGATCCAGTCTGTTCCGTATAACTCTTGTAATAAGTGTCAATAAACGCATCTGGATCTGGAAATAAATTTAATCGAAGATTGGCATATGTTTTAGATAAAGTAGTTCTAGCATCAGACAAACCACCACTATCTCTGATAGGTAGATTTTCTAATACTTCTCAAATTCTATTTCAAGTAGAAGCAAAGAATTGTTTAACTCCTTCGGGATTTAAATTAGTATAATTTTTTTCTAAAGTAAATGTAGTAATTCCAGTATCTCCAGCTTGAACATTATACCATCTGTGTAAATGTGCTCAGTACTCAACTGTATCTTGACCAGCATTATTCAATCCGAATGCAGTATCCATATCATAAAAGGAAGTATATCAAATATTTCCTCCTCAACTCCTTAAAGTCAAGTTTTTACACATAGAGTCAACCATTCCGAAAAGAAGAGCAAGTATAAAATATGCATTCGCATTATTCCAATTCATTTTTAAGTCTAATTCAGAAAAATTATAATAAGATGAATTATAGTTATAGTAAGCTCCTGGAATAAGTTTAGTAGGCGTTTGTCCAGCATCGTCCATGGTATATTTTGGAATTTGAGACAATGCCATATTTGACATTTGTGTATAAAAAGTTTTTACTGCATCATAAGCTCTATCTGTATCTTGGCTAGAATAAATACTATCAGCCATAAATTTTATTATAGCTTCATCGTCTTGTTGAAAAGCTCCTTGAGAAGAATGATTTTGATTTATTTCCATAGAATATACTCCAGCTGCTTGAGAAGTATTTCAATATGTTTGAAGTTCTGAATAATCTTCTATTAAAGTTGGCATTCCTCCAGGATTAACTTTAGTATAATTAGTTAATATTTTTAAGCCTAGATTAAAATGTGCATGCCTTCCTAAATTGAAATTATATATTCCCATAAATTTAGTTTCTTTCAACCCAGTAGTTCTATCTGGAGCAAATTCTATAAATACTAAACAAGGGAATCCGTCTGAAGTATGTTTTATTTTACTTCTAACATCATTAGCTATTTCTGGGGATGCAAAAACAGATTCTGGCAAAAGCATTGGAGGAGTCGGATCTAAAGGTTCTACAGGAATGCCTGAAGAATTAGTTACTTCCCCATTTATTATTTTACCAATTACAACATTATTGACATGAGCAGAATCCATTACATCTGCTTTTAAAGTGAATTCATTTTCTGGAAGTCAAGAATCAACAGGTTGAAATAGTAAGGGTTTGCCTACTGCATCCATATTCCCCATATATAGTTCAAAGTTCTTTGCATTATATGAAAGAGATGATGTTCCTTGAAGACCTACTCTAACTCCATTACTTGCAGAAACCCCATCAGGTGTTCTTATTAAAGCTTCTCCTAAAGAATTTTTAAAGACAATTTCACATGGAAAAGTTCTATCCATAATTTCTCCTTTTTGGTCTGCAGAGAAAATAGCAGTAGAAAACGCTTTAAAATCTGTATAAGAACTAGATGATTCTCTAATTAGTATAATTGGATAAGGAGTAGTTGTTTGGATTTCTGAACTAAGAATATTATATAATTGCACACCTTCATAAAAAGTATCTTCAGAATTATTTCATAAAAGACAATTTCCTTCAACGTCAAATAAGTTCTTAGAGCGCAATTCTGCATCAAGAGATGGATCTATTTGACCATTGATTAATCTAGCTTGCTCAGTTGCAGAAATATAATTTTGAACTACAGCAAATTCTGATTGAGAAGAGGTATATAATTTTATATCATATATAGTGATATCAGAAAATCTACTTAAAACACCCTTATTGTTTCTACACCCAAAATATAGATCCTGTGCAAAAGTTCAATCAATGGCAGATTGTTCTACTCTAGATACGGCAGACAAAATTCCATTAACGTATATTTTAAAATACCACCCACTACCAATTAAAGATACATCTATATCTACAGTAATTAATTCATTTTGTGGTAATTTTACTGTTATTGTATCAGCAGAACCTATCTTTACGGTAACATTATCTAGCGTAATTTCAATTCCTGAATCTAATAAATCATCTCTATATCTACCTATACTCATAACTACTTTACTTACATCAGTAGAGAGTTCTGTTTTATATGTAGTGGAGATATTAAATCCTTTTGGTTGAAAAAATCCAAAGCTTCCTATCTCATAGTCAGGGAACATCTGTTGGGCTACTGCAATATTAGCATAAGATTCTCCGTTTAAAACAATCCCAGGTATATTATTTACACCATCTGTGTTATTTAAAAATCCTGAAGAGTACCCATTTGTTTTATGTAAATAAAGATTTACTCCATTTGGGAATTGGCTTGCAAAAACGTCTGTATAAGGAAATCTACCAGAAGAGGACAAATTATATTTTCAAACTTTTTCACTAGCACTCGGAAATCCCGTAGCTCTAGAATAGTATGCTAATAATGTTTCAAGTTTGTTATTTGCATATAAATCTACTTTAACTGCTTCCGTTACAGCTGCATAAACAGATTTTGTAAATTGTGCTGAAGTATCTCCTGAGTCAGATACAGCAGAAGCAAACATTTCTATTTCTAGATATTCATTCTCTGAATTTATTGGTAAAGTAACGGTACTTAATGAGAATATATTTGTATTCCCTTTTGTAACATTAGGAATTCTTCCTGACAGCAAAGGTTCTTCCGATATTCTGGAAGACCCAGATGCAAGATATATACTATAGTCTATATTAAAAGTACTATATTTTGTAGGAGCATAACTTAAATAATATGTAAAATTTAGTTGAGAACCTTGTGAATATTTGGTAATACTTTCATAATTAGAATCATTTTCTGAAATATCGTTCGTAACTATAATTAAGCTATCTGCCTCTACTACAGTCATATCAAAAGTTACAGGGTTGGACTTTATTTCTACACCATTTAAGACTGTAGATGCATATGCCTCAAAATAAAACCTTTCTCCAGCATAAACAGATGGAAATAAATTTCCATCAAATATAATGTTTCTAAGACTATAGCTAAATGATCTTGGAGATATATTAATATTAGCCTGTTCATCTACAGTGATCCCATTTACTTTAAATACAAAAGAGGAAGTTGCTCCCAATACATTATTACTTAAAGTAAAGTTAGCAGGAATATCCATAACACTACCTCTTATAATTGTTTTTGGAGGAGTAGTTTGTAAATCCAATCTAATAGCACCATAAACAATCGATACATACGCAGGAATAGCATAATTAAACATAGAGTCGTATGCTGTAATCTCTAAATCTATATTACTAGTTAATTCTGTAAGCTCAATAGGTATTGTAGTTAAAGAGTATTTTTTTAATGTACTTAAAACTTCACCAGT
>CAZIGN010000086.1:0-7765 GCA_964538805.1 uncultured Lachnospiraceae bacterium | reverse complement strand
AAGGAGGAATATGAATGAGCAAAGGAAGAAAAGCTAAGTGTCAAGTAACTGGACAAGAAATGTATATAGTAGATATGTTCAAACTTGAAACTTTAAAGGGGAATAAATATTATGTAGATGAAAAAACGTACGAGAAACACGAAATGTGGAAAACGTACAGACAAAAAACACTTGGTTTATTTGCCGAGAACATTATGGGTCTTGGGTCTAATAGTTATCTTGATACCTATACATTAAAAAGGTTTAAGGAACTTAATCAAGGACAAGATGATTTAATAGAGTCAAGATTTCCTTTTGAAGTTATTTATGCTTTGTTGCAAAGAGATAGCAAGTACATTAAGAGTGCTGTCGATAGAATTACTTTTCAATCCATTAAACAAAAGAGTGCATATGCTATTGCTATTTTAGAAAATAGACTACCACTTTTCTATGAAGATTGGAAAATCAAGGAACGTATGAAAGAGCAGAAGAAAGCAGATGTGTTAGCTAGTGCAAAAGAGAAACGAGAAATGCAAAAGGTAGAACACAAGAATCGAAATGACATATCTGATTTACTTGAGGAATTTGATTTATAAGGGGGTTGTATGAGTACGGATTTAATAACCAAAATTCAACACGATGCTAGTAGAAATGGTAGTATGATGATAGGTTGCTATGTAAAGAAGCCACATCTGATACACGAAATGAAGCTAGACGGAATGGAATTGGACACTCACACAGCCTTCTTTTATGCACTATTTAATGGAATGATTGAAAGTGGATATGTAAAATTTGATGAGGCAAGTATTGAGAGTTATGTTCAACAAGACCCAGCTAAGTATCAAAGGTATTCCGAACTAGGTGGGTATGATACACTTAAAGGTATATCACAAGTAGCTGATGTAGATAATGCAGAAGGATATATAAATGGTTTAGCTAAGGCTAATATGTTATTACAAGTCAAAGATAAGTTTGACATACAGAAGCTATATACTATATCAACAAAGGCAGATGCTACAAAGTTTCATAGTTATTTAGATTACATTGTTACTACATTAGATAGTGATGTGTTATCTAAAGGGGAATATAAAGATATAACAGTTACAGAAAATGATATACAAGAAATGAATGATGGTGTAGCTTTAGGTATTAGTTATGAAAATGTACTACCATCACTAAACAAATTAACATTAGGTATTCCAAAGGGCAACTTAACTATTATAGGTTCTTATGTCAACCAAGGTAAATCTTCATTGGCAGCTGAACTACTATTTGATAGTGTATCACAAGGAAATAAAGTAGGGTTAATAGCTAACGAGATGAGCAAGAGAGATTATCAAGAGTTGTTGCTTATGTATGTTATAAGGAAACACTTATCAAAAGATAACAATTACTCTAACAAGACAGTAGCTGAAGCTATGACTAGAACAACACTAAGTCTAGGACATTTTACTACAAGTCAATTAGAAGTGTTAAAAGATGCTAGTAAGATTATCAAGGAAAGTTATGCACCTAATTTTAAAATGCTTGAAACATTTGATTATAACACAGACGAGGCAGTTAGAGCAATTAGAAATTGGTCTAAGCAAGGTGTAGTCTTAGTTGTATATGATACACTTAAAGCTGATATAGAAGATAGAGACACTTGGAAAAATCTAATTCAATCTACTAGAAACTTATACCAAGTAGCTCACGAAGAGAAAGATATTGCAGTCGTAGGTGTAATGCAGATAGCTTTATCTACTCTAGGTAGAAGAGTTTTGTCTTTGAATATGTTAGCTAATGGTAAACAAGCAGTTGAACCAGCTAGTGAAGTAATAATGTTTAGAGATGTATTAGATGATGAGTATGCTGGTGAGTCAAATGCTTTACAAGTATGGGCAGAAGTGCAAGATAAAACTACTGGTGCGACAAAGAATGATAGGAAAGAGATAGAGTTTATAAGACAACCAAATAAACAATACAGAATTTTCTTCACAACAAAGTCAAGAAAAGGACAGACTGGACAATCATTCTTATATGAGTTTAAAGGCTCAACAAATGAATGGATAGAAGTAGGGAGATGTTTAGTTAGTTCACGAGATTAAGTAAGGTGGTGAAATAGTTGAGTGCTATTGATGTACAAGGTGTAAAAGACTATCTATCAAACCAGCACGATTTACAAATACAAATATTAGAATCAGCTAATTTTGCTAATCTTAAATACAATTCATATACAAATGATATAAGGGGTTCATATGATGAGTTTAGTAACCCCACATCAGTTCACTTGAATTGTGAGAACTTAATGGGTACTATCTATTCTAAGAGTTTAACTGGCGATATATTTACCTTAATAGAGTTTAATACCGACCTTGATTTCTTTGGTGCTTTGCAGTTAGTCAAAGAGGTCGCCAACATATCTGATACAAGCTGTTTAATCAATCCAAACAAGAAAGAGTGTTGGTCTGGTTGGTACAAGAAATTCTTAAACAAGAATGAAAGAGAAGTTAAAATTTATGACAATAGATTATTGACTCAATTTTCCCCTTATGGAAATTGGATGTTTGTTAAAGATAAAATTAGTTTACAAAGTCAGAAGAGATATAATATAATGTATGACTTATATACAGAGAGAGTTGTAATTCCACATTATGACATTAATGGTAACTTAATTGGTGCAGTAGGCAGAATAAATGAAGGTGTAGAAAATGAATTAAGATACCTGCCTATACTACCACGATTTAATTTTCCAAAGAAGTTTACATTGTTTGGTGCTTATCAGAACAAAGAAAACATAAAAGACTCAACATTATTTATATTTGAATCAGAAAAGTCTGTAATGCAGTTACATACTAAAGGTTCAAGTAATGGTGTGGCTCTTGGTGGTAAAATGCTACACAATGAACAAGCTAACATTATACAATCATTAATGCCTAAGTCTATTGTAGTATGTTTAGATGAAGGTGTTGAAGAAGAATATATGATAGAGCAATGTAAATTGTTAAGAGGAAAATACTTATTAGCAAATACTACTATAGGTTATCTTTACGATAGAGAGAATAAGTATTTAGAAAAGGGAAAGAAACAATCCCCAACAGATTTAGACAGAGAGGAATTTTTTAAATTAGTAAAGGAGTGTTATGTAGAATATGATAGTGAAAGTTGAATCGTTTGACCCCACACTAAAGTTAGAACTTAGAAAGAAAGGTGTAGAAGTCTTTTCTTATTCTAGATTATCTACATTTATAGGGTGTCAGAAAGAATGGTATTATAGGTATGTAGAAAAATTACCAACCGAACCAAATGCTTATGGTGTAGCTGGGTCTATTGTGCATGGTGCAATAGAAGCCTTTATGTTGAATGGTGCAGTAGAAAAGAACGTTTATAGTATGATTGTAGAGAAATTCCAAGAGTTAGACATAGATATTACCAACAATGGTAGAGATAATTGGCACTTAGATATGGAACACTTGTCTACCAATCTAGGACATTTACTAGAATCATTTAGTGGATATGATGTAATAGATGTGGAGAAGGAGTTCTTAACTAAGTACACAACAGAGACTGGTGAAGAGATATGGCTAAATGGTTATATAGATATTATCCTAAAGAAAGATGACAAAATTTATGTATATGACTGGAAAACATCATCAGACTTTTCACAGGACAAGAAGTATGAAAACGCTCTACAATTACTAATGTATAAAGATGCCTTAGAGGCAGAAGGTATGAAGGTAGATAATATTGGTTGGGTAATGGTTAAGTATATGAGAACTAAAGTGGGTAAGAATAGGTCAAGAAAGATACAAAGAAAAGATTTCCCATTAGTAGACAAAGCTAGGTTATTAGAAATTGGTATGACTGATAGTGAGTATCAATTATTAGAAGTAACAAAAGACTTTGCAGATATACCAACAAGAATAACAGAGTATGAGATTGAACCACACATTGTTGAATATGATGGTGATGAAACACAGATATTAAGACTAAGACAATTCATAGACAACACTTATAAAGCTATTCAATATGCTAAGGAAACAGATACTTGGGAATATAAGGATAGTGATAATCTATTCTACTGTGAACACTTGTGTGGATATAAGGATATTTGCCCACGTTTAGCAGAAGAGATAGGCGAAGTCAGTAACAATGAATTATCAACGAGTGCTAGTAATGAAGTTATTAATGATATATTAGATGACATATTTGGATAGGGGGATATGATATGGATAGATTTGAAGAGGTAAGAGAGCTAGACTTATGGGTTAATCAAAGTCTATTAGCTTTTCTAAGACAATTTGAATTAGAAGATTTAGACAAATATCCAGAAAGGTATTTACAAATACTAAGACCAGTTGATATTCATTTACTGGTGGGGTATTGTCAATTAGATGTAGGTAGATTGAAGAAGTTAAAAGAGACACTAAAGAAAGTAGACTATCATAATGGTGCTTATGTAGATATGGTAGACACACTAATCAAGAGTATAGAAAAGGGTGCTTTAGATGAACCAAAACTTTAATAGCTGTAAAGAGTTAAGGGATGATTTAAGAGATAGGGTAGAACTATTCCTAATTCACGCAAAGGCTGGAAATGGCAAGACATATACTGCTAGATTGTTACAAAAGGAATTAGAAGCTAGGGGGTATAGGGTATTTGAAATGCCCCTTGCTAGACATATGAAGAACCTACTTAAAGATTTCTTTGATTATGAAGATAGTAAAGATTATGATGGTAGGAAGTTATTGCAAAATTTTGGTACTAATCATATAAGAAATAAATTTGATATTGATTTTCATATAGATACACTTATTAATGATATGTTAATAGTAAGTTCATATGTAAGGTCAGATAAGATAGCAATTATAGTACCAGATGTAAGGTTTGAGAATGAGTTATTGTCTTTGTTGTGGTTTGGATATGGTTCTGACTGGGAGACTAAATCAATCTATTTGATAAGTGATTACTATGATGAGATAGTTGCAGACAATGAAGATTTAAAAAAACATCCAAGTGAAGGCGAAATAAGTGTTGACTTTTTTAGCCACGTAATATATAATGGAGATAACATTAAAGAACAACTGGAGGAATTACTAGATGAATAGATTTTTAGTCAAAACAAACCACAATGATTTCTTAGTAAACGCAGATGGAGTGTCGTTAAATACTGAACAAGTAACAAATGATGTAGGTTTATTAAGAATGAATGATGATGAAACTACTACTATAATAGCTGGATTTAATTTACAAACAGTAGAGTATATCCAAAAGACTAATATGAATGGTGGTAGAGAGTATAGAGTTGAGCATTGGAATGGAAATGTATGGAGTGTTAGAGCAGATGCAGAAGTATGGACTGTTAGAGCAGATACAGTAGCTCTTTATAATGGTTGTATCATATTGGGTACAAGTCTTGAAGAGGGTAGCATACAAATATCTGGTCTATATAATGGATTATATTGTTCGGTAATAGAGCAAGAGTCTTATGTAGAAAAAGAAAATCACGAAACAGAGTAGGTGATTGTATGATTAACCTACATTTGCACACAGCTTTTAGTTTACTTGACTCAATATCAATGCCAGATACAGTAGCTGAAAGGGTTGCAGAGTTAGGGCAAGAAGCTGTTGCAATAACAGAGCATGGAAATATTTACAGTCATATCAAGCACTATAAGGCTTGTAAAGAACAAGGTATTAAAGCTATCATTGGTAGTGAAATGTATAT
This sequence comes from uncultured Lachnospiraceae bacterium, assembly GCA_964538805.1. Lineage (GTDB taxonomy): Bacteria > Bacillota > Clostridia > Lachnospirales > Lachnospiraceae > CAZIGN01. The sequence goes on along the minus strand of CAZIGN010000086.1, from coordinate 2,079 downwards.
CACAGAGGACTTATCAAAAAAAGATTCTGATAGTAGATATTATCACTTAGTAGTATTAGCTAAAAATAATACTGGATTAACTAATCTTATTAATATGATTAACTTATCATCTAAAGAAGAAAATTTTTACTATAAACCTAGAATAGATTTTGATATACTAAAAGAACATTCAGAAGGGTTAATTATCCTTAGTGCTTGTCTAGGTTCTCAAGTAATGAAAACCATTGAGAAGTATGTTAATGCAGATAAGGAAGCTGAAAAGTTAGCTCTTGAGTGGAAAGAGATACAAACACAAGAGCTAACAGAAAATTATACTGCAAAGCAAAAGGGTTTAGATATAGATAGTAGTGGGTATAAAGACAATCTAGCCCAATACAATGAAGATACGCAGTATATCAATTCAAAGTATGAAGATTTAATTGAAGAGAATATAGATAAACTTAAAGTTAAGTATTGGAATAAAGCAAGAGGGATAGCTTTACAATATAAAGAAGTGTTTGGTGAAGATTACTATCTAGAATATCAATCACACACAGATGAACAACAACAAGTACAAAACAGACTGCTTGTAGACTTAGCTAAAGAGTTAGATATTCCTTATGTGGTTACTGCTGATGCTCATTATATTAGAGAGTCAGACCAAGATGCCCACTCAATGTGGGTTAAGGTCGGTACTGAAAGAGAAGCTGGTGAAACATATAACGATTGTTATATCCAAGATGATGAAGATGTATATAGAATATGCAAGTCAACTACTCAAGAAGAGAACAGTATTGCTATAGAGAACACCCACAAGATAGCAGAGAAATGTGACGTAGAGATTAAATTATCTGCACCTATTATGCCACACATTCCAATACCAAAAGAATTTAATAGTGAGTTTGAATACATTACTAAATTATGTATGATAGGGTGGAAAGATAAAGAGTTAAATAAGTTGCCTAGTAAACAAAAGGAAATCTACAAGACTAGATTGAAGTATGAATTATCAGCTTTATATGATATGGGTTTTGTAGGTTATATGCTTTTAGTAAGAGATATTGTAGGGCAACTAAACGAAAAAGGTGTAGGTAGAGGTAGTAGTGCTGGTTCTTTAGTAGCTTATTTGTTGGACATAACTGGTGTAGACCCTATTCAATATGACTTATTCTTTGAAAGGTTTATTGATGTAGGACAATTAGATGCTATTAAACAAGGAACTATTGACCCAATGGACATTAAAGTACCAGATGTTGATACAGACATAAGTCAAGAAGGTAGGCTTAAAGCATACAACTATATACAAGACATATATGGTGTAGAACATTTTGCTATGATAGGTTCATTTGGGTACGTTAAAGCAAAAAATGCTATCAAAGATACAGTTAGAGCAATGGGATTGGACATAAGTTTAGGCGAAAGGTTGTCGCAATTAATACCAGATGGCTCAAGTGAAACACTTGAAGAGCTAGTTAATACGGGTACATTTGATGAGTATAAAGATAGTTCTAAAGTACAAGAAGTATTAAAGTATGCTACTCAATTCTATGGTCTACCTAGAAGTGTAGGAATACACCCATCAGCAGTAGTTATTACAAATGAAACAATGAATAACTATTCAAGTGTGAGAATTAACAAGGATAATAACCAACCAGTATTAGACTTAGACCAGTATGATGCAGAAGATGTAGGACTTGTTAAAGTTGATTTGCTAGGTCTAAGGACAATAGACTTATACTATGAAGTTTTAAGGGAGTTAGAAAACCAAGGGGTTAAATTCAATGAAGATGAGATAGATTATAACAGAGATGATGTATATGCTATGTTTAAAACTGGTAATACAGAACTCTTGTTTCAGTTCGAATCTACAGGCATGCAAGATGCTTTGGCTACTATTCAACCTAATTCAATAAACGAGTTGGCTATGGCTAATGCTTTGTATAGACCAGGCTCTATGAGATACATTGACGTCTATGGTAGAAGGTTAAGGGGTGAAGAAGAAGTAACATATATACACCCAGACTTAGAAGAAATTTTAAAACCAACATTAGGTATATTAGTTTTCCAAGAGCAGTTGATTAGTATAGGTAGACTAGCTAA
>CAZIGN010000085.1:0-7830 GCA_964538805.1 uncultured Lachnospiraceae bacterium | reverse complement strand
TACACCAGGATGGCTTATTGCAATAGTTTGGCTAGGCTACTTAGCTATTATGGGAATATCGGTACTAGGAATTATTAATGCAGTTCAAGGTAAAGCAAAACAGATTCCTTTTATAGGCAAGTTTAAAATTTTAAAATAATAAAAAATTTACTAACATAGTTATTTGATATTAAATACATAGAATAATATGGATTTTTATAGTAACCACCAGAGATGGTGGTTATTATAGAATATAAAGGAGTAATATGATTTTTTCAGTAATAGCTTTAATTTTGTCAGGAATATGTTTTTTATACTATATTGCAGTAGGTTCATATGCAGGTTTTGCGAGCCCTTTTGTTAGTTTTTGGATTTTTGTCACAAGTTTTTTTCTGTTAATAGGAGTATTTAACTATTTTATGATTAAAAAACAAATATACGATAAGATAAATAATATTTTTAAGATGTTTTTTGGCATAGTCTCGGTTATTTTAATTATTACATTTATCTTGATATTGACTTTGGTTATATCAAAAATGTGGGAATTTCCAGATGAAAAAGTTGACTTTGTAATAGTTCTAGGTGCTAAGGTAAATGGAGAAAAACCTTCTAAAACATTAATAAAAAGGCTAGATAAAACATTAGAGTATCTAGAAAAAAATGAAGAATGTTTAATTATTGTATCAGGTGGACAAGGAAAAGATGAAGATATAAGTGAAGCTGAGGCAATGAAAAGATATTTGGTAGATAAGGGAATAGAAGATAATAGAATAATAAAAGAAGATAAATCTACATCGACTAATGAGAACTTGGATTTTTCTAAAACAATTATAGATAGTTTAGAAAAAGGTGAAAATATAGCTATTGTATCAAATAATTTTCATATTTTTAGAGCGGAAAAATTGGCTATAAAAAAAGAATTTGATAATCTTCAAATGATTTCAGCAGATACAGAAAATATACTAATTCCTAATTATGTGATAAGGGAATGTTTTGCAGTCATAAAAGAAGTTTTGTATGGAAATATTGATATTCTTGACAATTAAAACTAAAGTATTATTATAAAGACAAAAACTTTTTAAAAACAAAAAAAGTTTAAAAAATACAGTTAAAATAATATTGAATTTAAGGAATTTAGAGTATCGAAAAAAGTTTGTAAAATGCCAATATTAAGATTGTAGAAAGTTTGACAATCAATTATTTAAACAGTATAATATTAATAATTGTTTGGCAAAGGATGGTGCAAAAGTGATTAAAAAAGAGATATCAACAGCAGTTGTAAAAAGGCTTCCGAGATATTATAGGTATCTAGGAGAATTGCTAGAAAGTGGAATTGTTAGAATATCATCAAAAGAACTTAGTAGTATGATGAATGTGACAGCATCGCAGATAAGACAAGATCTTAATAATTTTGGAGGTTTTGGCCAACAAGGTTATGGATATAATGTAGAGATTTTATATAATGAGATAGGTAAGATTTTAGGAATAGATAGAACATATAACTTGATTATAATAGGCGCGGGCAATCTAGGACAAGCCATTGCTAATTATGGTAATTTTGAAAAAAGAGGCTTCATAATGAAGGCTATATTTGATAATAATGATACCATCGTAGGAAAAGATATTAAAGGGACTCCTGTTCTTCATATCGATGAATTAGAAGATTATGTAAACAAGAATAAAGTAGATATAGCAGCAATTGCTATACCTAAAGAACCAGCGGCTATAATTGCAAAAAGATTAATTGATAGTGGAGTTAAAGCTTTTTGGAACTTTGCACACACTGATCTTAACGTGAAAAGTGATATTATCGTAGAAAATGTTCATCTTTCTGAGAGTTTAATGAGATTATCTTACAAATTAGTACACTCAGATAATCAATAAGAGTTTAGAGGTGTTATATGCGCAAAACAAATGAAGAAAATTTGCAAGTAAGAGTGGAGAATTTGTTAAAAACCAAAAGATTACCTATGGTCACCCTAGATGTCAGATGGCATAAGATGTTTCCACCAGGAAAGAAAACTCCAGATATTATGAGAGCGGAAGAGAACCTAACTAATTTACTTAAAAAGCAAAGTAAACTAGATTCAGATATCAAAGAACTAAAGAAGCTTAAAAAAAGATTGATGGATGAAATAGTTTATGAAATGAGTACTATCACTAATAATGATGATATAAAAAGACAAAGAAAGATGGATAAAACTCAGAAGTTAATTGCAGATATTAATTCAAAACTTGAAAATGCAATAGATGATGAATCATTAATGCCAAATGAGATTAGAAGAGCTAATGAAGCCCTTATATTAGTTGGGATAAAAGACATTTATTTGAACTTTCAAAGTAATGAAGAATACATTGAAAATGTCAATAAATGGATAGGCGAGATGCGAATAGAGATTAAAAAAAGACTTTTGTTAAAACAAGAAAAAGAAGAACTCAATACAACTATATATACTTTTTTACATGACTTACTAGGAAAAGAGTTTATGGAAATATATGATGATTTACATAACAAAAAATAGAACAATATTATGTAGATAAGAGGAAACATGATACTAGGAATTGGAAACGATATAATTGAGATAGAACGTGTTAGAAAAGCCTGCTTGAAAGAGGCTTTTTTAGTACGTACATTTACAAAAGGTGAATTAGAAAAGTTCAAAGACAAACCAGAAAAGCTTGCAGGATGCTTTGCTGTAAAGGAAGCATTTTCAAAAAGTTTAGGAACGGGATTTAGAGGTTTTAAACCTAATGAGGTAGAGGTTTTGCGTGATGAACTTGGCATGCCTTTTATAAAACTCTACGGAAATGCTTTGTTACTAGCTGAAAATAAGAATATAAATAAACTACATGCAACAATATCAAATACTAAAGAAGTGGTATATGCAGTTGTTATTGCTGAGTGAAGTTGATTATAATAAATCGAGGGAATTAATGTTGATAATTCAAAAAAAGATGAAGATTTATTCAAAATGTGTTGCACAGCATTATATATACATGGTTATGCAGGAGATATAGTAGCAAAAGACATAAATAAAAGAAGCATGATGGCAAGTGATGTTATTGAAGGATTAAAATATTTAGATTAAAAGAAAGAAGGCTAGAAAAAGACTATTATGGAAGTTGAAGAGAAGTATTATAGAGTAAGAGCAGATATAGACTTAGATAAAGTATATAAAAATGTAGAAAACATTAAAAAAAACATAGGAGATAATTGTGAAATTATAGCTGTTATTAAAGCAGATGGTTATGGTCATGGTGCTGTACCGATAGCAAAAACTTTATCTGAGCTGGTAAAAGGATATGCGGTCGCAACAGCGGAAGAGGCAATGAATCTAAGAGAGCATGGTATAACTAAACCAATCTATATTCTAGGTTTTGTTCATGAGCTACATTATGAAAATATTATAAGAGAAGAGCTTATACCTAGTATATTTGACTACGAAACTGCAAAAAGCCTTTCTAAGGTAGCTAAGAGGGTTAATAAAAAACTACAAATAAGCATAAAAATAGACACAGGAATGAACAGAATTGGATATAAGTTTAGCAAGGAAAATATTGAAATAGTTAAAAAAATAAATGAACTCGATAATATAGAAATAATAACAGCCTTTACACATTTTGCTAAATCGGATGAAATAGATAAAGCTCATAGTTATAAACAATTAGAGGAGTTTGATAAGTTTATTAACGAATTAGAAAAAATGAATATAAAAATACCAATTAAACACACCTCTAATAGTGCAGCAATAATTGATATCAAGGATGCACATAAAGAAGTTGTAAGAGCAGGTATTGCTATTTATGGAATGTATCCGTCAGAAGAAGTTGATAAAAAAGCAGTTGAGCTTTATCCTGTATTAGAATTAAAAAGTCATATTGTAATGATTAAAGATATAAAAAAACAAGAAGGTGTAAGTTACGGCCACACTTTTGTTGCCAACAAGCCTTTAAAGATTGCAACTATTCCTGTAGGTTACGGAGATGGATATCCTAGAAATCTTTCTAACAAAGGATATTGTTTGATAAATGGTAAAAAAGCTAATATTGTTGGAAGAGTTTGTATGGATTATTTTATGTGTGACATAACAAATATAATGGATGCAAAATTAGGTGATGAAGTAGTACTAGTTGGTGAATCGCAAAACGAAAGAATAACTGTAGAAGAACTAGCAAAATTAGCAGGAACATTTAACTATGAATTTGTGTGTAATATTGGAAAAAGAATCCCTAGAGTATATTATAGAAAAGGGAAGGTAACAGGAATGAAGGACTATTTTATTGATAAATATTTGACTAATTATTAATAAAATGATATATTAAACGAAAAATAAAAACTATATGTTTTAAAGGAGATTATAAAGAAAAATGGATGACGCAAGCCCCTTATTTGGATTAATATTATTTGTGATTTTTTTGATCATAAATGCGATTATGTTTTGTTTTAGAGAAGGATTAAGACAGCTTAATAGTGCTGAGGTTGAAAAAAGAGCGCAGGAAGGTTCAAAGCGAGCAGGAAAAATATTAAAACTTATAGAGAGACCTAAGAAACTTGATAATGCAATTTATACAGCATTTATAATGATGGCAATGGTTGTAGGTAATTTTCAATTAAGATTTTATATTGTAAAATTAAAGGATTACTTGATAGAAAAAGCTGCAAATTATTTGCATAACGATTTATTAAATATTATTGCATTTGTAGGTGTATTAATCTATTTGACATTTATTATGTTAGCAATTGGTGTTTTGTTCCCACAAAGAATAGGATCAAAATATCCTAAAAAAAGTTCGTTTATTTTAATTGGTTTTGTATATTTTATTATGTTTTTATTGCGACCAGTAACACTAATCATAACATTTTTAACCGATTTAATACTTAGAATATTTGGCATGAATTCTTCTCAAGAAGTTGATAATGTAACTGAAGAAGAAATTATGTCAATGGTAAATGAAGGACATGAACAAGGCGTGCTTCTTGAAAGTGAAGCAGAGATGATTAACAATATTTTTGAATTAAATGATAAAGCGGCAGAAGATATAATGACCCACAGAAAGAGCATAATAGCTGTTGATGGACAATGGACACTTTTAGAGACTGCTGAATTTTTACTTAAAGAAAACAAATCTAGATTCCCAGTTTACATTGAAAACATCGATAATATTATTGGTGTATTACATATCAGAGATGTACTAAGTCATTATTATATGGATGAAAGAAAAGAAACATTGTTAAAAGATATAGATGGAATTATAAGAAATACTTATTTTATACCTGAAACAAGAAGTATTAATATATTGTTTAAAGAGATGCAAACTACAAAGATGCATATGGCAGTTGTTGTTGATGAATATGGTCAAACTGCTGGTATAATTACTATGGAAGATATTCTTGAAGAAATAGTTGGAAACATTTTGGATGAATATGATATAGAAGAAGATAACATAACTTCATTAGATGAAAATAACTATATAGTTAAAGGCATGACAACGTTAGAAGAACTTGAAGAAGTATTAGAAATGGAATTTGACACACAAGAATATGATACATTAAATGGTTATTTGATTTCAAAGCTAGATAGGATTCCTTCGGAAAATGAAAAACCAGAAGTTATAGTTAAAGGAAATATATTCCAAGTGCTTGAAATAGCAAATAAAACTATATCCTTAGTAAAAATAACAATTAATGAAGATAAAGAAGAAATAGAAGAAGAAACATTAAATAACTAATAAAGAAAGGTCTGTTAAAAGAATCATAACATTGATGCTTTTGCAGTATCACAAAAAAGTGATAAAGGGAATAAAGATGTCAGGACATTCTAAATTTGCGAATATCAAACACAGAAAAGATAAAAATGATGCAGCTAAAGGTAAAATATTTACCGTAATCGGAAGAGAAATAGCAATAGCTGTAAGAGATGGTGGATCAGATCCTAATAATAACTCTAGATTAAGAGATGTTATAGCAAAAGCAAAAGCAAACAATATGCCAAATGATACTATTGATAGAGGTATTAAAAAAGCTGCAGGTGAATTAGGTAGTGTAAATTATGAAGCAATCACTTATGAAGGATATGGACCAAATGGTACTGCAATAATAGTAAACACTTTAACAGATAACAAGAATAGAACTGCGGCTAATGTAAGAAATGCATTTACAAAAGGTGGAGGAAATGTTGGAACGCCAGGTTGTGTGTCTTTTATGTTTGAAAAAAAGGGTCAAATCATAATTGACAAAGAAGAATGTGAGATGAGCCCAGATGAACTTATGATAATAGTTCTAGATGCAGGAGCAGAGGATTTTAAAGAAGAAGAAGATAGCTTTGAAATATTAACAAGCCCTGATGATTTTTTTGCAGTAAGAGAGGCAATAGATAAAGAAAAAATCCCTATGGTTCAAGCAGAAGTTACTATGATTCCAGCTACTTATGTAGAGCTATCAAATGAAGCTGATATTAAAAACATCAATAAAACATTTGATTTGTTAAATGAAGATGATGACGTTCAGGAATTTTTTCATAACTGGGATGAATAAAGAATTAGTAAATAAGGAGAAGGTATGTTAAGTGAATTAAATATAGATTTAGATATTAATCAAACATCAATTCCTTCTGGATATAATATAATTAAAAGAACAGCAATTAGAGCTATTATAATTAAAGATAGCTCTATTCTTTTAGTCAAAAGTAAAGAAGGAGACTACAAACTACCAGGTGGTGGAGTTGAAAAAGACGAAACACATTTAGAAACATTGATTAGAGAAGTTTATGAAGAAACTAGAAGAATAATTTCAAAGGATATAAAGTATTGCGGTAAGGCTATAGATGTAAGAGTTGATAAGTTTGAAAAAAATACATATTTTAAAATGAATTCAGAATATTACATTGTTGAGTTAGAAAAAGATACTTGTTTAGATAACAACAAAAATAATAATATGTCTAATGTTTTTAAGATAGAAGATGACAAATTATATGATTACAATAAAGATGATGATAAAGAATTTTCAGAAAAACCAGGTGACAAAGCAAGGTTTTACGATATTAGAGAAGCTATAAATGAAAACAAAGCACTTTTTGAAAAATATAATAATATTATGCCTTGGTTAGAAAGAGAAACCAGGGTACTAGAAATTATTCTTAGTAGCCTGGTATAATGCAATACTTGCAGCAATTGTGATGTTTAAACTATCGATATTATTAGAATGAGGTATTATTACACTTTCGCCTATATCTAAAAAATCATCAGGAAGACCAGTTGCTTCATTACCAAAAGTCAGGGTAAAGAGTTCATCAAATAAAACCTCTTGTAATTTGTGTTTTGCATTTAACATAAAAGGATAAATGCTATGATTGTTGAATGTAGTTGTGTATTCATCAAAGCTTTTAAAATATGAAAAATTCATTGAAAAAATAGAACCCATGCTAGCTCTAATAGTCTTTGGATCAAAAATATCGCATCCTGGAGATATTATAGCTAAATTTTTCACATTAAATCCTAATGAACTTCTTATAATAGTGCCTAAGTTGCCACAATTTGATGGATTAACAAGTAAAATATGAGGCTCATTAGCTGACAGAGAAGTATCAAACTTTTCAAAAACTCCGATAACAAAGCAATTCTCTTTTTGTGATAATACATTAAATATCTTATCGTTGTATAATACCTCAACGTTATGGGTATTACAAAGACTTATAAGTTCTTTGTAATGCTCATTTTTATTAATTAAAGAGTGTATGTATACAATCTTAGTATGTTTGGGTCTAAACTTTAATAGTTCAAAAGTTAGTGTCATTCCTAGAGTATAGGAATAATTTTCATCTTTTTTATATCTTTTAATCTTCAAAATAATCT
>CAZIGN010000084.1:0-7881 GCA_964538805.1 uncultured Lachnospiraceae bacterium | reverse complement strand
GTATCTGTTGTACTTTGTCCCTTGCATTTCTAGCAACTAAATATATATCTTGTAAAACAACCATTATTTTTTACATTTTTTACAACAATTATAAACCCAACTTTTGATAGTAATTTTCTCTGCTTCTTTTTCTCCACAAAATTCACAAGTATCTCTGCACTTATTTTTAGTGTCTTTAATAATTTGTTTGAATTTTGGAGAAAAGTTACCTATTACTTTTAATTCACCAAAGCTGGTTTTTATTTCTTTTATCTTATTTTTTGTTTTAAATCTATTTATAAAATTTGATAAAACTTTAGGAATATGTTTTATTCTTAATTCTTTGTCAAATTCTTCTAGCATTCCTGCTATATTTTGTTCCCAAGTTTCAGGAACTTTTATTTCTCCTTTTATAAAATATTTATACCCCACTAGATCCATAACCACCCATTCCTCTTTCAGTATCATCTAAGCTCTCTACTTCTTGCCATACTACCATAGGAACGGCTTGTAAAACTAATTGAGCTATTCGATCTCCGTTTTTAACAGTAAAATCATCTTTACTTGAATTGTATAGAATTACTCCAATAGAGTTTCTATATCCTGCATCTATAGTTCCTGGTGAATTAAGCACAAAGATTCCTTTCTTTAATGCAAGTCCAGATCTGCTTCTTACTTGAAATTCATATCCATCAGGAATAGCTACATATATTCCAGTTTGAACTAATGCTCTTTCTCCAGGTTTTATAATTAAATCTTCTTCTAAGAAAGCACATATGTCTAATCCTGAATCATCCATATGAGCATATTCTGGAAGTGGATTCCCAGACTTATTTACTATTTTAATATTTTTTTGTATTCTAGGCGTATACGTCATAATTTGTTTTTAATCCCCACATCAAGTTTAGATAGGAGAATTCCCTATTAATTATTTTTTCATCTGAATAAGGATACGACTTTCTAATCATCCTTTTGGCAAATTTTTCCCACTTTTGATACTCTTCTTTAGAATCAAATGTATAGTGAGTATACCAAGGATCTCCATTTATTTCAGGATTGTTTATAACATAAGTCATATCTACATTATATTTTTTTAGTTGATTATCAATAATAAGACGAACTGCCTCATCAGAGGACAGTCGTCTTTTTATATGAATCAAATAAAAGTCTTTTATCTTTTGTTTGAATTTTTTCATTGTTAATTACATTTAGAATCTCCGCAAGATTTACAAGTCTTACAGCCATTCTCATAAACAATAGTATGTTCTCCGCACTCAGGACAAGCTTCTTCAGATTTAGTACCGTCTGCTATAAATGATTTTAAACATCTTATTATACCAAACTGCCAATTATTTAATGTTTTATTACTAAATTCTAGCTTTTCTATAATATTAACAATACTTTGTAGAGGAGTTCCTTCTCTAAGTAAAGCAGATACAAATCTAGCATAATTCCAATACTCTTTGTTAAATATTCTATTTAATCCTCCAAGAGTATTAGTATATCCATAGTTATCTACATACCTAAAATCATATCTAGAACGATCTTCTCCAGGAACTTTAATAATTACTCCTTCTTCTACATAGGAAGGAATTGGAAATTCATCAAGATCATTTATTCCTGTAAAAATTTCATACGGTCTGTCATCCTTAACACCAACAAAAGCAATCCAATTTTTCCTTTCATTTTTAAATCTTAATACTTTACAAGGAAGTTCACTTGGTCTTTCTTTAGATATTACTTTTTCACTAGCACTAACTAATATACCAGATCTACTACCTGCTCTATAAGTTGTTAAACCTTTAAGATTCATTTCATATCCTAATCTATAAAGTTCATTAACTGTATCCATAGAAACATCTTCTGGAAGATTTACAGTAGAACTTATACTGTGAGTAGTATATTTTTGTAGGATAGATTGAGTCTCAATTCTTTGTAAAGGAGTTAAGTCATTTGCAGTTTGATTATACCATGGACTTATTTCATATAACCTATTAAGATTTTCTTCTGAAGTATCTGTAAGTTCTTCTTCAAATTTAACTTTATACCATTCTTTAAATTTAGGATGAATAACCATATAATTTTTAAAACCAACTCCATTTTGATCTACAAAATCAGGAGTCTCTCCAGAATTACATTTTTTTCTTCTTTGATAATACAAGGAAAATACAGGTTCACACCCAGATGTAGTACCAGCGAGAATACTCAAAGATCCTGTTGGAGCAATTGTACTTAATGAGATATTTCTTCTTCCATAAAGAGACATTTTAAATGTTTGGTCAGGATAATTTTCAGCAATAAATTTGTACCAATCATTTTTACCTTCAAAATCAACAAAACTTAATTCTTCAAATTCTTTATTTTTATCCCAAACTGGAAAAGCTCCTTCTACGATAGCTAAATCAATTGAAGCATCTAACTCTGCTTTTAGTTTTAAAGACATTAGTTTTTCTACAACTTCTGAGTCTCCATAAGGAACACCTAAAGCTGCACACATATCTCCTAAAGCAGTTATTCCTGTACCAGTTCTTCTGCCGTTTTTTCCAATTTCATAAACTTTTTTCCAAAGTTCAGGTTCATCTCCTAATTGTATAATTCTTTCAATATGTTCTAATTCAACATCTACTAAAGTATCTGCAATAATTTGAGCCTCATAAAATACTTCATATGCTAATTTTTCATTAAAATAAGCTTTTTCAGTAAAAGGAGATGTCACAAGATTATATACATTTACAGCAATTAATCTACAGGCATCATAGGAACTAAGGGGTATTTCACCGCAAGGATTTGTTGATATAGCTCTATATTCTGGATACACACTAGCAGGATCATAATCTATAATATTATCCCAAAAAAGAATTCCAGGCTCTGCTGATTTCCAATTAGATTCTATTATAGTATCCCACAATTCTTTTGCTTTTACCCTTTTTACATATCCTTTTGAAGTTTTCAAATCATTAGTTACTTCTACTAATTCATTGTAAGGTAATCCTTTAATATCTTCTAACAACCACCTCGTGGGTAAATGTACAGGCCATCTTAAAAGATAATCTTCATCCTTTTCTACAGCATCCATAAAGTCTTTACTTACTTTTAAAGATACATTAGCACCTGTAATTTTAGTCAAATCTCTTTTACAAACGGCAAATTCAGGTGAATCAGGATGTCTAATATCTAGAGATATCATTAATGCGCCCATTATTTGGACTATATCTTACCTAATTATAGGCTTGGGGGCTCTTGCTGGTTATTAAGGGAATCCATTTTCCCTCCAGTAGTCTCTACACCTTCTGATGAATGGTCATCAGCTCGGCTCGGTATTGTATCATCTTTGATAGTTTCACCGAATTCTCCCAATTCTAGACGCAGCGCATTATATTTTTTATATTTTCTTTTCAGTACTACAAAGCTTCCATCGCCATACATGGCTTCTAAAACTCTAAGTACTGCATTTTTCGATGTCATTTCTAAAACAAAACAATTTTCACCAGCTTTTGGATATAAACTTGATACAACTCCATTTTTTTCTAAAAGTTTTTGTATTGCAAATAACAGTTTATATGAACCTGTAAAATTTACTTTATGCCAAATTCTACCTCTATCTTTTCTTTTACCAAATGTAAGACATCCATCACCATCAAAAAATCCTAACAACATATAACGTTGTAAATCTTTTCTTATTCTTGGGAATGTCTTATCTTCTTTAGAATTACACAACCTATTTATATCAGTCACAATTTTCTTATTTCCTATATTAATTCTCGCTCTAGGAAATCTTCTTGTTTCTTTATTTAAATATAAGTCAGTATATACTTTTGTGTTAATTTCAGAAGCTATAAAATCTAAGATTTCTCTATCTTCTAAAGCACATCCGTATTCTAAATCAGAGTTATTAATATAACCATCTGCTAAAGTATATCCTAAAATATAAGCTTTTTCTTTAGTGTCTATTACGCTAAAATAATTTTCATTATATTCAGGTTTTCTATATTTCATATAATCTTTTAAGTCGTGTTTATTTATCCAGTAACTGATAGCACTTCTTTTTATATTAACTTCTGGAAGAGCTTCTATCTGTCTTGTGCTCATTCCTTTTTCTAAGCACTCTCTTAAAAATTGTTTGTCCATAATATTTACTCTGTATATTTTCAATATTAAAAAATGTTTCATCTTTTTTACGTCTTCCCTCTTGTCCAATAGTATTAGTTGTCTGACTAAATAACTCCATAAAAGGAACTACTCCAGTAGTTGTGTTAGAAGCATTATTTACTGATGCACCTCTAGGTCTTAATTCAGACATATCAGTACCAACTCCTCCTCTTCTTTTATAAATATTAGCCATTTGTTTAGCTGTATCAAATATTTCAGATACAGAGTCTTTAGTACCTACAACATAACAGTTACTTAAACTAACAGGTTTATCGGTACCTATTCCAGCTAAAATAGATCCTCCAGGAATTACATATTTAAAATCTTCAAATAAAGTTCTTAAAGTTTTATCATATGATTCATCTAGTCTTTCTTTACCATATTCTGATAAAGCCTCATGATATTTAAACTCTCTGTAAAAATTATTAGAGAGTCTTGAAAAGAATTGTTCTACAGTTTCTTCGTTATGTTGATATTTAGACTTCCAAACATCATAAGCAAGCTCATCATGCTTAAAATAATCACTCATTATACTTCAGGATTTAACTTAACAGTCTTAGAGTTATCTTCTGTATTTTCAGGAGAAAGTGCTTTCTCCATTTCATCTTGAGTAAGTGGTGTTGAATCTTCTAAAGCTTCTTGTTCTGATTGTTCTGCTTTCATTTTATAATTTAACCAATTATTAAAATCAAATTGAGTTACAGTTTTAAGAATTGCTTTACGAGTTTCATTGTTTGTAATTTCTGGATTGTTTTTTATAGACTCTTTTCTTTGTTCGGAAATCATATACATTCCAAAAGAAACCAGGTCTCTTTCATCAAATAGTGTTATCATTATTATAAATTATTATCAATTATTAAATCATCTTCTAAAAGTAAATTATCTAATTCTTTCTTCCAATCTGGATTATTTTCACTCCAGAGAACTTTGTTTTCTTCTCCAGTTTCATCTATAAGTGTAACTAATGGCACTTTTCTAGTACCATTTCTAGTTAATATAGGAATCCCTAATTTCTTTTCTTTGTAATGATTGAGATTGTAAGTCTCTTTTTTAATATTATATGTTTCAATAATATCTAAAATAAACTTACAATCTTCATCATATACTACTTTAATTAATTGATACATTTAACATTTCAGATAAAAGTAAAGTTTTATCCGCAACATTCAAAATATCTCTTTTATCATGAGTAATTAATTCTGTAAAAGCGTTATATATTTGAAATTTAGTCGGATCAATACCTTCTGGTACATAATATTTACTATCTGTATTAATATATAAATCTTTATAGGCTGAAATAGGTACAGAAGAAGCAATTTGGACTTTCCCAAATCCTCTATCATCATAATGTCTAATGGTGAAATCAACCCAATTTCCCAATTGAATTTTATGCTCTTCTCTAGAGAGATATTCGTTCTTCATCTTTTCCAACATAATCCTCATATGGTTTTCTTTTTCTGCCAACTCCTTAAGTGACGTGTAGTTTATAGGAGCATCTGGCTGTAATTCTTGTACAGTTAACCATGAAGGACT
This sequence comes from uncultured Lachnospiraceae bacterium, assembly GCA_964538805.1. Lineage (GTDB taxonomy): Bacteria > Bacillota > Clostridia > Lachnospirales > Lachnospiraceae > CAZIGN01. Next base: position 2,220 of record CAZIGN010000084.1, on the reverse strand, counting down.
AAATACACAAAGATTCAAACATGCCATATTCAGCGAACCTCTATATATTTTAGCTACGGGTTTACGAGCATCCAAACCATATACTAATCCATAAACTTCTTTATGATTATCTATAGTATATTTTTCAGGTAATACTGCTTGTACCCAAACTCTATTATAAACCATATCTTTTGAGTCTTTAGTAACACTTATTTGATCAGCTTCTTTTACTTGAACAATAAATTCATCAGTAATCTTACTCATCTTTTCAAAGAATGGTTCAACATAAGTTTTTGTTGGAAAATATTCTTTATTTTTAATTATTGTGCTTTTGCCTTCTAGCAATTCTTGTGCACTAATTTCCACTTTCTATAAATTGTTTTAATTTAACATTAAAATCATCTATTATGTTATTAATTTTATGTTGTAATTCTGGAATTAGTATTAACTCATCGTCAATAGAAAGTTCTGCATAGATACCTTTAGAAAAATATATATTAACATATATATAATCAAACGCATTTTCTATACTTGTAACTTCAGAATGTTTTTCTAAATAACTATCGTCAAATTCAGTTTCTTGTGCTATAAGATCATAAATTTCTTTATATATAAGTAAATATGACGCAATACTTCTAGGATATAACCCATAGTAAAAATACTCACCTGCAAATATTTTTTCACTTTTAATACCCTCTATTAAAACATCTTCCTCATAACGTTGAATTAAAAAATCCATTAGAATTCCTTCATTTGGTTCTTCAAAGACTGTCTCTTTTAAAATCCTTTCATAAATCATATTAATATCATCTATCTTTAATTATACCATCAATCATATCTCCTTGTTCATCTATGATTGTGTAGTCGCAACACCATTTAGTGCTACCAAAATTTGCATGAATCCAATTACTAGATCCAAATAAACTACCAACAGATTTATATTTAAATAATTTAGCGTGAGAAGTTGCACTTTGATGTAAGTCACCTTTAACAACTAAAATATCTCCACTGATATCATGATGATAAATATATTCATTTAAATACAATTCTGTTTTATCATTAATTACTAATGGAAAATTCTTAAATTGATCTAAATTATCTTTACCATGCATAAAAATAATTGTTTTATCATCCACAGTTAAGTGATCAATAGGTCTTGTTGATACATGACATATAACTCCTGTTGCTTCTAACATTATAGAAAGAGCTGTAATTACACTATGTTCAAAATCTCCTCCATGATTAGAATGACCGACTGAATAAAAATAAAGATTATTATAAGAGATATTCTCTTGAATGTATTTAAAGAATCCGCTCATTTGTCTCAATAATACTTGTCCTTGTTCTTTATTAGACATATTCTGAGGAAGTTTATGAGTAGATCCTGGTCTAGTTGTTGAGGCATTATATCCATCAATAGCATCTCCTAAATTAAAGATAATTAAATTATCAATATCTTTATAAGAAGATATTTTTTGTAATACTTTACCTAATCTTCTATTTACTTCTGCTTCATCATATTCATTATCGTAAACTCCTTCATTTGAAACATATGCTCCAATATGCATATCACTTAGATACACCATTAAAGTTTTTGTTCCATTTGGATTTTTTTTAACAACAAAATCAACTGGATCTACTTCTCTAGAAATATATTCTGCCTTTCTATAAGCATCTTTTAATTGTTGATGTTGTATGACTAACTCATTAAATTTCTTTTTAAATAAATTTCCTTTATCCTGTTCATATTTTTTAAGAAAATCTACTTCTTTTTGTTGAATAACTAATTCAGTTAATTCATCTGAAGTTCTTTCTTCTAATATATGTTGAGGAAATGGAATTGAAGCTTTAGTTACTTTAAAAGCTCTTAATATTTTCTTAAAATCTGATAAAGTATATGGAAAATCTCTAGAAACAGTTTTCTGAGTGAGGTTTGCACCTTCTGAAGAATAGTTTCTAAACATTAATTCCATCTGTTCTCTAGACAAATCACCTTCTAAAGTAGGTTTATCTTTAATAAATATTCTAAAATGATAATGAGTGATACGATTATCTTTATCTCTTACTGGATTACCTACTGATCTGTTTTCAAATGACTCGTCTTGAGTCGCATCATAAGATGCATCTATTATATTTTCTTTTTTACTCATGTATTACTGTATAGTTTTTACAAACTTGTTATTAAATTTTAGAGAATAAAAAAGGGTGAAAGAAAATCTTCCACCCTAATAATTAGTTTTA
>CAZIGN010000083.1:0-8069 GCA_964538805.1 uncultured Lachnospiraceae bacterium | reverse complement strand
AACATTCCTACACCTATGCATCTAATATTTTTAGATGCAATTATCCTTTCTTTTGTCTATCCTCTTTCATTATTGAAAGTTTTTATTTACATTAGGATTATATATATCAAATGTGAAATCTGATGGGGTAATATAGTAAAACAATGTAAATATTTCACTTTTAGTTTTATGAAATATTTATTTCATAAATTTCAACAAAAAAAGAACACATTTAATGATGTGTTCTTTTTTATGTTACTAATATTATTTAAAACAAACTTCCAATTTGATAAATCAATAATGAAACTATGTATGCTGTAGTCATTTGAATTCCAATCGCTCCTAGAGTTAGTCTCCATGTTTTTAGTTCTTTTTTCATAGCACCTACAGCTGCAAAACAAGGCATACATAATAAATTAAATGCCATATAAGCATAAGCTGCAGCTTTTGTCTTGATATCATCTTTCATAGTTCTTAATGCGTTCTCATCGCCACCTTCAAATAATACTGTTTCAGAATATATATCAGCAGCTACTTCTTGGTCATATTCTCCATTATCAAAACCATATTCTTCTAATTCTTCTTTTGAAAACTCTTTAAAATATTCTTCTAAGTACTCTTTGCTCAAGTCTTCATTATATAACTGCGCAAAAGTTACAACAACATTTTCTTTAGCAATAAAGCCTGTTACAACACCAACTGCTGGTCTCCACTCTCCAAATCCTAACGGTTTAAATACCGGAGCTAAAACATCACCAATACTTGCAAGAAAACTATCATCCATCTCTGATAAAATATTGCTATCTTCATTTATTTTAGCATTTTTACCATTGAATGAATCTGCATTAAAGTTACTTAATAACCATAGTAATATTGTAGAAAAGAATATTATAGTTCCTGCTTTAATAACAAAACCTTTTATCTTCTCAATACCATGAATAGTTACACTTCTTAATGTTGGAATACGATATTGCGGAAGTTCCATTACAAAACTAGTAGGTTCTGCTTTATACACAACTTTGTTTAAAAATAATGAAACTAATATAGCTATAACTATACTTAACATGTATAGCGAATATGTAATAAGCGTCTTATTATCGTCTGCAAACATTGTTGATACAAATAATGCAAATATTGGTAATTTAGCTCCACACGGCATAAATGCTGTTATTATTGTTGTTATTTTTCTATCTTTTTCATTTTCTAGTGTTCGTGTTGCTTGCATCGCTGGAACAGAACAACCAAATCCCATAAGAAGTGGTATAAATGATTTTCCAGAAAGTCCAAACTTTCTAAAAAGTCTATCCATTACAAAAGCAACCCTTGCCATATAACCACTGTCTTCTAAGAATGATATCAATAAAAAGAGTACTAATACTAAAGGTATAAACCCTACAATAGCTCCCAAGCCACCCATAACTCCATCAATAACTAATGAATATGCCCAAGGAGAAGCATTTGTTAAAAGGCCGTCTACTATGCTAGTTAGAGCTTCCCATCCACCTTCAGCTAAACTAGCAAGATAAATACCAGGGCTTTGTAATCCTTCAATGAATAAAAAGTTTTCACTAAAAGTTATTGTAAACATAGCATACATAATTATGGCAAAAAGTGGAATACTTAACCATCTATTTGTTAGTACTTTATCCATCTTATCTGAACTTGTTTCTACATAACCTATGTTCTTTCTCTTTACAGTTTTAGATACAACTTGTGATATAAATTGATATCTGAGATCTGCTGTTTTAGCTTCAAAATCTATCCCTTTATCTTTTTCTTCATTTGAAACCATTAAAGAAAGAATTGATTTTAATTTTTCGTCAAAAGAATCAAGAATAATCTCATCTGCCTCTATAACTTTAATAGCCATCCACTTTATTTCATTAATATTTCTAGTCGGATATGCTTCTATTAGTTTTGATTCAACTTTAGATAACAACTCTTTGGTTTGATTGTCATATATAGAGGCTAATTCATCTTTTTCTACTTTGTTTTTAGAATCTTTAGCAACTTTTTCTACTACTTCCATTAATTTTGTCAAATTACTTCTACTTCTTGCTGAGATTGGAATCACAGGAACCTTAAGAAGTTTTGATAATTCTTCAAAATCTATCGTATCACCTTTTTTATCAACCTCATCTATCATATTGACTGCAATTACTGTAGGTATTCTAGTTTCTAATATTTGTAATGATAAATAAAGATTTCTTTCTATACTAGTACCATCCACAATATTAATTACTACATCTGGTTTTTCTTTTACTATATAATCTCTTGCAATAATCTCTTCTGCTGAATATGGCGATAAAGAATAAGTTCCTGGTAAATCCAAAATGTTAAGTTCTTTATTTTTTTTATATAAACCTTCTTTTTTATCAACCGTAACTCCAGGCCAGTTTCCTACATGTTGCTTAGCTCCTGTTAATTCATTAAATAATGTAGTTTTACCCGAATTAGGGTTACCTGCTAATGCAATAGTATACGACATTTTTTCTTCCTCTTTCTTTTAGTTATAGCTTTTTTTCATCTTGTTAGTCAAAGCTAACTGCTCTAGATTTTAAAGCGACGCTTTTAACACGTCGCCATAATCTTATTCTAATTCTATAAGAGCAGCATCATCTTTTCTTAGACTTAATTCATAACCTCTAACATTTACCTCTATAGGATCTCCAAGTGGTGCTACCTTTACTACTTTAACTCTTACACCTGGTGTAACTCCCATATCCATAATTCTTCTTCTAGTAGGTCCTTTTTCACCAATCAAAGATACAACACCTTCTTCTCCTGGTTTTAAATCTTTTAATGTCATGTTAATGTCCTCTTTTTTTAAATTTTGTATTGCTACTTATAATTAATTATCCTACAAATATCATCGATGCTAATCCTCTGTTTAGAGCTAATTTAACATCTTTTATTAATAATATTAACCCTGATGAATTCTCACCAATAACTTGAACTTTTGTTCCTTTTGTAAGCCCAAGATCTAAGAGATGTTTTTTCATATCCGGCTTGCATCTAAAATCAATTACTGTTTTAATTTCACCTGGTCTTAACATAGCTAATGACATAAACATACCTTCTTTCACCAACGTTTTATCGTTTTTTACAAATGATATTCATTCTCATTTGTCTAGAGTAATAATACACCTAGTGTAACTAATTGTCAATTGATTTTTCAAATTTTTAATATGTTTTTAATTTATTTATAAAACCTATATTTGTGTGATTATTTTTATAGTTTCTTCATCATAATATCTTTATTAGTACAATACAATAATGCATTTTCAGAAGTTATTAATCCTTCATTGTATAGTCTTAAAATATCCGAGTCCATGGTTCTCATTCCTTCATTAGATCCTGCATAAATAACATTATCCATTTGGAAAACCTTAGATTCTCTAATCATATTTCTTATTGCACTATTAACAAACATTATTTCAAATGCAGCAACTAAACCTCCGTTTTTTGCTGGTATTAGTTGTTGTGAAACTACAGCTTGTAAAACCATTGATAATTGAATTCTTATTTGTTGTTGCTGATTTGCAGGGAATACGTCAATTATTCTATCAATAGTTTTTGCCGCTCCTACTGTATGAAGTGTTGAAAATAATAATTGACCTGTTTCAGCTGCTGTAAGACTTGTTTGAATAGTTTCAAAATCACGCATTTCGCCTAGAAGTACTACATCGGGTGCTTGACGAAGAGCTGCTCTTAGTGCCTGTTTATAGCCTTGTGTATCTTGTAAGATTTCCCTTTGACTAACAACACTTTTTTTATGTTTATGTATAAATTCAATAGGATCTTCTATTGTAATTATGTGGTTTTGTTTTGTATTATTTATTTTATCGATTATGCACGCTAAAGTAGTAGACTTTCCACTTCCTGTCGGACCCGTTACTAAAACCATTCCTTTTTTTAATTCTGATAATTGCATTATTTCATCAGGTATGTTTAATTCGACAGGATTTGGCAAATCAAAGCTTACAACTCTTAGAACTGCTGCATATGTTCCTCTTTGTTTATATGCATTACATCTAAATCTACCTAGTCCACTTTTAGGAAAAGAAAAATCATCATCTCCTAAAGATTTTAACTTGTTAATATCCCCTTTTCCAATTGCATATATCTTATCGATTAGACTTTCTGTATCAGCATCAGTTAACTTTTCTTTAGATTCATAATACATAGTGCCTTTTACTTTATATGATAACGGACAACCTGCTATAATAAACACGTCCGAGGCTTCCTTTTCTACTGCAATTTTTAATATATCATCAAGTATTAATTCCATTTTTTCCTCCACTTATAATTAATCTAAAACTTCTCCAAGGCTTTCTTCTTTACTTGCTAATGTTAATTGATTTATATTATAGATCAAAACATCAGTTTCTTTTTTTATTGTAATTTTAAGTCTTAGTTCTTTATTGTTTGATTCAGGAATTATATATGTACATATAATTTGATTTTCTTTATTGTAAACATCTAAATATTTTGACAATCCTTTTAAGTCTTTTTTTAATTCTTCAAAAACTTCTTCATTATTGATATCATCTTCATTGTACTTATATAATAATTCATCAATTTTCGAGAGCATTTTATAAGCTTTTCCCTCTATTAAATAATAGTTTTTAGTATTATCAATCGACTTATTAGTAAGTCTTAAGTCCATCTTTGCTGTTGAAAAAGATAATACACCAAATGCAGTAAGACACAAGATTATAAATATCATAAGAATTGATGTTATTCCTGTTCCAACTTGAATTCTCTCTTTAATACTTTTCATATTAATCCATGCCTTTCTAATTTGATTTATAGTGCGTAAATTCAACTTCCATCAGTACTTTATTACTTTCTTTAGCTATTATTTTTGCATCATATAAAACACCTTTATCTTTTATGTTTTCTGTCAAACTAATTACTAATTCAATTTTTTCATAATCATTTTCATTATAATAACTATTAATATCTTTAACATCTTTGAATGTATTGTTTTCGATTTTATATTTAATATCTTCAATAGTATTTGTTATTAAAAGATTTGCTTTGGTTTTATCTGTACTCTCATTTATTTTATTGCTCGCATTAACAAACAGCTGAACAATAATCACAGCTGATATAGAAAAAAACAATATTACAATTAAGAATTCTGTTAAAAATGCTCGTGACTTTGCTCTTTTTTCCATTTAATATCTATGCCTCTCTTCTATTAACTTTTCTCTGCAACCTATTGAATCCTTATTTTGTCTTAATATTAACTGATTGGCTAATATCTTTTCCATCCTTATCTTTAACGTTAATAATAAGTCTGTTCTTTTTGATATCAAAATCAATTGCCTTAGTTTTAATTACAACATCTCCAAAAGCTAAATCAAAATCATCACCTTTAGCTATTGTCGCTTCTTTTAACTCGCCATTATTATAAAATATAAGATTTTGTATTCTTGTACCATCCATATCGCTTTCAAACACCAATATGTCTGTATTATCTTTGTTTTCTATGTATATCATTTCTGCTTCATCATTTGCTCTAACTTTATTTACAATATAAGTTAGTGTTGTTCTAATTTGGTTGTTGTTATCTTGACTAACACTAATGTTTTTGTATACATTGATTCCTATAACGATAACAAGCGAAGATAGAATCGTAAATATTGCAAATAACGTCATTACAAATATTATATCTATAGAAGTAGACTTTTTCTTACTAAGTTCCATATATATACCTTCACTAAATTAAATTAGTTTTCCTTTCATATATTATATGCATATCATAAACAAATCATATTATTAATAAACTATATTATTTATATATTATGTTAATGTAAGGCCTTATGTTAGCTCCTAGTAATTCATAATTCACAAAGAATTTTTCTTCATCTACAATAACTCCGTATACTTGCTTTATGTAGTCAAGATCTCTTGGATAATAACCTTCCGCTGCATAGCAGTTAACAATAGCATTATTAATTGCTCTTTCTAATAATTCTATTTCTTTTTGTTTAACATCGTCTGAAATGCTATTAATACCATTAGAAAAACTAAAAATCACTATAACAAATATAATTATTGATAATGCTACTGCTTTAAAAGGTAGTTTCTTGTTTTTTTTGTATAAATGCATAATAACCTTCTTTCTTTGTCTCTTAGCCAATTGAAGACATTATACTTGCTAGTGGAAGCATTACAGATAAAAGTATCCCTCCAATTATTATAGACAATATAGCTACTATAACAGGTTCAATAAATGAAACAATCTTTGTTATTTCCTCATCTACTTCTTCTTCATAAACTTTTGTAAGTTTGCTCATGACAGTATCTAATTGACCTGCTTTATATCCAACACTTATCATTCTTGATTCTAGGGGTTTAAATATCTTTATTTCTTCTAATGCATAAGGAAATGTTTTCCCTTCATTTATATATTCTTCGCATTTTCTAATTTTTTCTTTGGCAGACTTATCAGTAATTATATCTGGAGATATCTTAAGCGCTTTTTCAAGTGAATAACCACTTGATAGCATCATTGATAAAACGGCTGAAAATCTTCCCGCCGAAATTTTTTTGTTAAGTCTCTTAATTATATAGAATTTATTTAGCATATTAGCTATCTGTTCATAAAAACCTAATTTCGATAAAAAATAAGTAATCATAGCAATTAATATAATAATACCAATAATAACAAACGACAAATTACCAACAGTCAGTCCCAATTTTAGTATTGTTTTTGCTGATGCTGGCATGTCTGTTCCTAAATTGTTAAATACCTCCTCAAATATAGGTATTACCTGAGTTACTAACAAAGATATTACAGCTGCCATCATAGCTATTAATAGAATAGGATAAGTTATTGCCGATTTAATTGTTTTTTTAACTTTATCCTCTCTTTCATAATAAGTAGCAAGCGAATTCATAACATCTTCAAGATTACCTGTTTCTTCTCCTATATGTATCATATTTACCATATAAACAGGAAAAAATTCAGCTTTTTTTACCGCTTGATATATTGATCCTGTTTCTATAACAACTTCACTTATTCTCTTTAGTGCTTCATTTGCTTTATTATCTCTTGCACTTTCACTTAAGCTTTCAATCCCTTCATATAAAGGTATACCTGCTTTTAATATAAGTGCAACTTGCGAGCAAAAAAGAGCAGTTTCTCCTGGTGGTAATAAAATTTTTGATTTATTATCTCTCATAATTAAACCCATGCTAATTATCATATTATTAGCATTTCCTTCCTTTTATAATGTCATTATATTCTATATTAGTTATCAATAAAAATATTTATCAACTGTATACTTTATTCCTGTGAGATTAGCCACGCCATAAGTAGTATCAAGTGTATGCCAACTACCGGAATAGTATACTTCGTTCCAAGCATGATACTCTTTTCCTTTACTAGTAAATCCATATACTACTTTCGCAGGTATTTTTTGAGCTCTTAACATTGCTGCAAATAAGACTGAATAATCTGAGCATATACCTTTTTTAGTTGAATAAGTCGTATCAACACTTGGAATATATCCTGTAACAACACCACTTGTTATACTAGCCGCTTTTGCCTTGTCGTATGCAATATTTTTAATTATCCAGTTATAAATCGCATCAACTTTTTTACTATCATTAGTTAAACCCGCTGTTAATTCATATCCTTTTATAATAGCCGCTGTCTTTTCGTTGTATTTAACTGCTACATTCGGGTAAACAAAAGCTGTTGTATTATTAATAAGAGTTATACTTCCTTCATATGCACATTTTTCAAGATATAGTTTTTGTCCAGTTGCAGAAGTCTCTCCATTATTAACCATTATTCTTATTCTATATGTTCCTGAGCCTCTTGTTAATGTATATGCGTGAAATTTATTGTCTGCAGTAAATAAATATTGATTAGGATTACTCGAACCATTAAAATAAACCAAAACCCTTATCTCTTTATCTGTTGTATTACCTCTTACCGTAAAGTATCCATACTTTTTGTTGCTAATATCAATATCATAACCATTTTTTGATATCACCTCCGTTAAAGGCGAGGATATTTTATTAAGCGATATTACATAGCTTGGTTTTTCAGGTGGGTTTGTTGTTGGTTC
>CAZIGN010000082.1:2225-8121 GCA_964538805.1 uncultured Lachnospiraceae bacterium | reverse complement strand
GCGAAGCTGCAACTGTTATATTTGGTGTTAGATATGAAGAAGAGATGATGGATGAATGTGTTATTACTATTATTGCTACTGGTTTAAATGATAACAATAATGACAAGTATTTTACAAAATCTCCTATACCAAACATACAAACTAGACCTTCTACAGGAATAGGACAAGGCGTTATAGATATCAACCAAGAGGTTAGACCAATACAACAAGTTGCAAGACCTAATGTTAATAATGTTCAACTTAACAGATTTGAAAAAAGAACTGAAGAAAAGTCTCTTCAAGTACCAGAATTTTTAAGAAGTAGAAATAGAGATTCAAGATAATATAAAAACGATATAAAAACGAACACGCAAGTGTTCGTTTTTTAGTTGACAATTATTTATTTTACCTTATAATCAAAGTAGTTATGTTAATCATTATTTGAAAGGATTGCATTTTAGTGAGAACTTTAATGCTTGGTAAGTTTATGAAATGTCCATTTTGTTCAAGTGAGGATACAAGAGTTATTGATTCTAGATCTGCAGAAGAAAGTAATGCAATTAGAAGAAGACGCGAATGTGATGCTTGTAATAAAAGATTTACAACTTATGAAAAAATAGAAACTATACCTTTAATAATAATAAAAAAGGATAATAATAGAGAGCCATATGATAGAGCAAAGATTGAAGCGGGCATATTTAGATCATGCCATAAGAGGCCAGTTTCAGTAAAACAAATGAATGAATTAGTAGATGAGATTGAAAATACTATATTTAATTTAGGCGAAAAAGAAGTATCTAGCTCGGTAATAGGTGAGATAGTTATGGATAAATTAAAAGATTTTGAGCCTGTAGCCTATGTAAGGTTTGCATCGGTTTACAGAGAATTTAAAGATGTTAATACATTTATGGATGAACTAAAGAAGATATTAGCAAAAGATATAAAGACAAAGAATATTAAAGTTTTAAAAGATGACAATAAAGAGTATAAAAAAGACCGCAAAAAAGATAAGAAACAAAAGTAGTAAAAGTACAAAAGTAGTACAAGTAGAAAGTGCAAAAAGTATAAGAATAAAATAAAAAATTTCTAATTTGATAGAAAAGGAGAGTATGGTTTTGATAATAAACCGTACAAAAAAGTGATGTTTGAGCGTTTTTACCCAAGGAAATATGTTAGATCTACATATTCTATTAATTTTAAAAAATACTATAATAAAGGTTATAGAGGTGTTGTATTTGACGTTGATAATACTTTAGTTGGACATGGAAAACCATCAGATGAAAAATCTAAGAAATTATTTAAAAAGCTAGAAAAAATAGGTTTTAAAACTTGTTTGATTTCTAATAATAAAGAAGAAAGAGTAAAACCTTTTGCTGATGCCGTTGGTGTACCTTATATATTTGATGCACGCAAACCTTCTACAAAAAGTTATTATGATGCTATGGAGATAATGGGTACAGACATGACTAATTCAATCTTTGTAGGAGATCAGTTATTTACAGATGTTTTTGGTGGTAATCGTGCTAATATGTATACTATACTTGTTAGACCGATACATCCTAGAGAAGAAATTCAAATAGTTATAAAAAGAAGATTAGAAAAGATTGTTTTACATTTTTATAATTTGAAAAACAAAAGACGAAATAAGGATAAAAAGAAATAATAAAAAATGCCACTCATTTGAGTGGCATTTTTATTAACATCAAGCTTTGTTAGTTGAAAAACTTTTCTTTAATAACATCTACAGGCATTTGTTTTTTTGTCCATAGTTCAAAAGCTTTTGCTCCTTGATATAAAAGCATATACATTCCATTAAAAGTATTACAATTAGCTTTTTTAGCAAGAGATAAAAACTTTGTTTCTCTTGGGTTGTAGATAACATCAGATACTATAAGCCCTTCGTGAAACATATTGATATCGTTAATAACACAACGATCAGTATGAGGCTCCATTCCAAGTGAGGTTCCGTTTACTAAGATGTCTGAAGAATCAATAGAACTTTTTAGTGAGGTATCATCAGGTAATTCAAAAAGATTAACCTTACAATCTGTAGTGTTATTGATATTATCAGTCATACTTTGTGCTCTTTGCCAGAACTCATCTTTAATACTATAAAGGTCAATGGAATTAACTCCGTCAAGTGCAGCTTGAACACAAATTGCACTTGCAGCACCTCCAGCCCCCAAAAGTGTCATCTTTTTATTAATAATATCATAACCAGCATCTTTAACAGATTGCATATAACCAACACCATCAGTGTTATGTCCTATTAGCTTGTTGTTATCTATAACAACTGTATTAACAGCGCCTATAAGCTTAGCTGCAGTTGATAACTCATCAGATAGCTCACACATTAAATTTTTTACAGGCATAGTGCAATTAAAGCCTCTAGCATTAAGAAGTTTTAAAGAATTAACAGCATCTTTTAAAGTATCTGTATTAACATCAAAACATAAATAAGCATAATCAAGATTAAGTAGTTTGAAAGCCTCATTATGCATAAGTGGAGAAATGCTATGTGAAACAGGACTACCAAGTAAACAAGTAAGTTGTGTCTTTCCAGTAATATTCATATTGTCCATCCTCTGTTTTATATTTAAACTATTACTATTTAACCTTAATATAATGAAAAAATCAAGTGAAAACTCGAATTCTTTGATATAAAAAACTTGTTCAAAGTAAATGTTCGTGATAAAATTTAAATTATTTATAGTTAAATAGGAAAAAATGTCATATAATCATATTTACAAGGAAAAATCGAAAGGCAAGTGGAAAAATGAGTAGATATATAAGAATCAAAAACACAATTATTGGCAGGGGAAAACCAAAGATATGCGTACCAATTACAAATGTTACTTTAGAAGATATAAAAAAAGAATTTGATGAGATCATAAAAGAAGAAGTTGATATTATTGAGTGGAGAGCAGATTTTTTTAATGATTTAAAAAATGTAGGTGCAGTTGTTGATATTCTTACCTACATGCAAGAAAAATCCAGCAAAACCATTGTTTTATTTACTATTAGAACAAAAGAAGAAGGTGGAAATATAGACATAAGTTTTGAAGAATACAAAAGAATTCTAGAAGAAGTAAGTCAATCTAAAAGAGCCGATATTATTGATGTTCAGTTAGAAAAAAGTAATAGAGATGATATTAGAAACTTAGTAAGTACGCTTCATTTAAATAAAAGTGTAGTAGTTGGGTCTTATCATAACTTTCAAATGACACCAAAGCATTTAGAATTAGTTAAAAAACTAAATGATATGCGTAAAATATCAATGGATATATTAAAAATTGCAGTGATGCCAAATCATTCAGGTGATGTTTTAACACTTTTAAATGTTACAAATGATATGAAAGTTATAAAAAGTTGTCCACCTGTAATTACTATGTCGATGGGAGACTTGGGGAAAATAAGCAGAATTAGTGGTGAGATATTTGGATCTTGTGTAACATTTGCTTCGATAAAACAAGCTTCTGCACCAGGGCAATTAGAATTATCTAATTTGAAAAGTATATTAAAAACATTAAAATTAAAAAAAAGGGAAAGAATAAGTAATATCGTACTTATTGGGTTTATGGGCACAGGCAAAAGTGCTGTTTCAAGAGCGTTGTCAGAAAAAATCAATTCAAAAGTAGTTGATGTTGACGAATATATAGAGACTACAAACCATATGACTATAGCTGATATGTTTAGTCAACATGGAGAAGAATTTTTTAGAGATGCTGAAACTAAGGCAATTAAGGAGATTTCAAATGAACAAAACATTATAATATCTTGTGGAGGCGGAGCAGTAATAAGAAAAGAAAATGTGGATGCCCTAAAAAAGAAAGGTAAGATAATTTTACTTACAGCTAAACCAGAAACGGTTTTTGATAGAGTTAAATACAGTAAAAACAGACCGATTTTAAACAATAATATGAGCGTTTCGTTTATTGAAGAACTAATGAAAAAAAGAAAAGAATTATATGAAAGTGTTGCTGATATAACTATTGCAACTGATGAAAAAGATATAAATCAAGTCTGCGAAGAGATAATAAAACATTTTTAAAAATAATAGTTGAAAAAATGTACTTGATAATATAAACTATACTAAGTGATTTGTGCTTACCATTTTGGTTAGAGCATTAAATAAATAAGATGAATAAGCGATTATATCGCTTTCTAAGGAGGATTTTTTATGATACAAGCAGGCGATTTTAAGAATGGTCTAACAATCGAGATGGATAATAACATATACCAAATAATTGACTTCCAACACGTTAAACCTGGAAAAGGAGCAGCGTTTGTTAGAACTAAGCTTAGAAACATTATAAATGGTGGATTAACTGAAAAAACTTTCAGACCGAACGAAAAATTTCCACAAGCTCGTATTGAAAGAAAAGATATGCAATACTTATACTCTGATGGAGAATTATTCAACTTTATGGATAATGAGAGTTATGAGCAAATAGCATTATCAGCAGATGATGTTGGTGATTCTTTAAAGTTTGTAAAAGAAAATGAGATGGTAAAAGTATGCTCTCATAATAATAAAGTGTTTGCTATAGAGCCACCTTTATTTGTTGAATTAGAGATTGTAGATACAGAGCCAGGCTTTAAGGGAGATACTGCACAAGGTGCAACTAAGCCAGCTGTTGTAGAAACTGGTGCAACTGTTTATGTTCCACTATTTGTTGAACAAGGTGATAAGATAAAGATTGATACTAGAACAGGTGATTATTTATCAAGATCATAGACATTATTATAAATGAATTAATTAATACATAAGATGTATCTATGAAAACAAATTTTAGCGTCATCGCTTAGGTGGCGCTATATTTGTATAATGACTAGTAAAGAAGGGAACAGATATAAATGAAGAATGAAAAAATCATTGATATTAAAAAGAATATAAATAATTTTTTGCTTGAAAAAAAAGAAGGTAATAAGTTCAATCTTTTAGAGAGTCTGTTGATAAGATTTTTAACCTCATGGTTTGTTTATTATTCTTATAGGATTTCAAATAATAGAAATAAAATAAAAGTAATGGATTTTGTGAAAGGTTTAGAACTGAAAGATTATTTAGTACATGTGTTTATAATTTTTTTTCTAATAACTTTAGTTTTGCAAGTTATTAATAAAAAACAAGAAAAAATTAGTACGGTTTTATTTTTTGCTTCTATTATTATGCTTGGACTACAAAGTGTATACAAACAAAATGATATTTATTTTAATATTGGTATAGCAATTGTTGTTGTAGGATTAGTTACTTTATTACTTAATAGATATGATAAGTTTATTCTGGAATTTGAATTAGAACAAAAGAAAATTATTTTTGTCGTGGGATTATTTGTCTTTGCCTGGGTGTTTATAATGATTTCTTTTGCAATAAGCAGATATCTAAGCTTTTATAGTCCAACTTTTGATTTTGGAATATTTTCTCAGATGTTTTACAATATGAAAGAAGAATTAATACCTTATACAACCTGTGAAAGAAAAGTACTAATGAGTCACTTTGATGTGCATATGTCACCAGCGTTATATCTCTTATTACCTATTTATAGCATATTTCCTTTTCCACAAACATTATTAGTTTTGCAAGTGTTATTAATAGCATTAGGGATAATACCATTGTATTTGATTTGCAAAAGAAATAAATTGACTAATCTAATTACTATGCTGTTGTGTCTTGTGTATGTATTTTATCCAACAAATATGACGGGCTTATATTATGATTTTCATGAGAACAAGATGTTGCCAGTTTTATTACTCTGGTTTTTATATTTTGTAGATAAACGATTTGAGAACGTATTAGATGTTAGAAAAATCAATATAAACAGAGCCTTGACGGTGTTGTTCATGTTTTTGGTTATGATGGTAAAAGAAGATGCGCCTATATTTGTTGCTTGTATAGGGTTATACTTGATATTTTCTA
>CAZIGN010000082.1:0-2125 GCA_964538805.1 uncultured Lachnospiraceae bacterium | reverse complement strand
GGGTTATACTTGATATTTTCTAAAAAAAGATATAAAAAAGGTGGGTTTATCTTTGTTGTAGCAGTAGTATATTTCTTTTTAGTAGTTAACTATTTAGAAAATCATGGAGATGGTGCAATGACTAGCCGTTTTTCTAATTATATGACAAATAAGGAAGATGGACTTATGGCTATATTTGAAACCTTGTTTAAGAATCCTACATTTTTAATATCTCAGATATTTGTAAAAGAGAAATTAGAATTTGTACTATGGATGTTTTTACCTGTAATTTTTATACCATTTAAGACTAAAAGATATACAGATTTTATTCTGTTAATTCCCATGTTACTTATAAACTTAATGAGTAATTGGCCATATCAATATGATATATATTTTCAATATTCATATGGTAGTATGGCGCTGATATTCTTTTTGACAATAAAAAACATTAAAAATATCACCAATATAAATGCTAAAAAAATCGGAATAGTAATGCTTAGCACAGCAATGATATTGGGCGTATCTTCAATGTCTGTTAAGTTATACTATATTGATAATTATAAAGAAAAAAAAGAAGAGTTTGTAGCAATAAAAGAGATTTTAAATACAGTTCCTGAAAATGTAAGTGTAGAATCATCATCTTATTATTTGCCACATCTTGCAAACAGAGAAGTTATATATACATTTAGAGACGATTTTGAAGCAGATTATTTAGTTTATGATCTTAGAAGTACTAAAAATAGAGAAGAATTAATGGTGGAGATTAAAAATAATATTAACAATGGTTATAAGCAAGTAGATTTTATAGAAAATTATATATCAGTATTAAAGAAAGCAGAATAGTTATAATTTTAATTATTGACAAAAAACAATTATTGAAGTAACATATTGTTTATAGTCTTTAATGTTCTGTTAATCTGATTTCTTTAATGATATATAATTTTTATATATACATTTCTAACATCTATTTCTATTCAGAAGAACCTACCCAGACTAAATCAATTAAATAAGGAGAGTTTTTATGGAGTACAATGAATTTGTTAACCATGTAAGAGAAGGCATGGTAAAGATTCTTGGAGAAGGGAGGTTAGTTTCAATACATAAGGTTATTAAGAATAATGACATAGAATTAGATGCTATTACTGTTAACACAAAAGATAGTAATATTTCTCCGACAATTTACATTAATCAATACTATAGTGAATACAATAGTGGAAAGGCGATTGATAGTATTGTTAGTGAGATATGTAGTTTATACGAAGAAAACAAAGATAAGATGGAATTTAATGTTGATGATTTTATGGATTTTAACAAAGTCAAAGACAGAATAGTATACAAACTTATTAATAAGGCAAGTAATGAAAAGTTGTTATCTACTATACCTAGTATAGAATATCTTGATTTAGCAATAGTTTTTTATTATCTAATAGATAATGATTATTTAGGTAGTGCTACAGCGTTGATTCAAAACACACATATCGATGTATGGGAAATATCGGTGAATGAATTATATGAAGTAGCAATTATTAATACACCTAATCTTTTAAAAGAGGATTTGCGAAGTATGCATGATATTATGAAAGAGATGTTAGTAATCGATCTAGAAAAAAAGCTAATGAATTCTAAAGAAGAAGTAGTAAATGATACGGAAAAAAGTTTTGAAGATATTGCTGAGGAGATGTTAAACGACATAAAACCAGATAATCAATTAGAAATGTTTGTTCTAACTAACAAACAAAAATTGCACGGAGCTAGTTGTATTTTGTATAATAATGTACTAGAAGAGTTTTCTAGTAACTATAATTCTGATTTGTTTATATTACCTTCTTCAATTCATGAAGTTATAATAGTTCCTGCAACTAAGAATATAAGCAAAAGAGAATTAACTCAGATGGTTAGAAGTGTTAATACAGAAGAAGTAGATGATGGTGAGGTTTTAGCAGACCATGTCTATATCTATAGCAAAAAAGAAAAGTTGTTAACCTATTAATATTAATGATTCAAACCAATAAAGAATAAAATGCATCTGATGAGATTCGAACTCACGCTCTTGCCTCCGGAGGGCAATGCTCTATCCCCTGAGCTACAGATGCATTTGTATTCTATAACAGAATAGAAGTTATTTCAATCATTTTGAAGTTTGTGT
>CAZIGN010000081.1:0-8148 GCA_964538805.1 uncultured Lachnospiraceae bacterium | reverse complement strand
ATTAAATTTTAACTATGATGGAATGTAAAGATTAGGCTGTTGTAGAAACAAATATTTGATTCTCTTTAATTAAATCTTAACTATACTGGAAAAAACAAACACAATAAGGAGGTAATACAATGAATGATTTAGAAAAACTTCTAACTAACTACAATAAGAATGAAAGAGATACTAATGATTTCAATCTTCTTAAAGAAATATATCAGAACAACAATAAAGATATGAATATAAGTATGACAGATATAATATATGCAAATTATTATGAAGAAGAAATAAATCAGATAAGAGATCTTGCTTTCAATATGATATATGATGATTCTATATCAATGATATCTGGTTCAATAGAAGTCTTATTAAGCAAAAAGTCAGAAGACTATATAAGAAAAAACTATGAAGCATATGCAGATGATATAATGGAACAGCTTAAAGATGTATATGAAGAATCATCAGCTTATTTTGGATATCTTGAAACAAAGAATGATGTATATATACTATCAGTCATAAAGAGAAGACTATACGTCAATCTATACAGACTTCTAAAGTATTTCAAAGCAGGAGAAATAACA
This sequence comes from uncultured Lachnospiraceae bacterium, assembly GCA_964538805.1. Taxonomy (GTDB): domain Bacteria; phylum Bacillota; class Clostridia; order Lachnospirales; family Lachnospiraceae; genus CAZIGN01. The sequence goes on along the minus strand of CAZIGN010000081.1, from coordinate 7,582 downwards.
GAAGAAAATATAGAAAATATATTGGAAGATATAATAATTAATACAAGAACAAAAGAGTCAGAGAAGATAGAAAATCTTATAGATTCAATATCAGCAGAAAGGAATGATAATTAATGTTAGAAATAAATACAGAATCAATTAAGGAATCTCTTAACAGCTTTATAGAAGAAAAAGAAAATATAGAGCTAAATACTCAGGATGAAGGATATCAGATAGAAACTCAGAGAGAAGCTAACTACTTTATAAGAAAATATAAAGAACTTCAGGAAGAACTAGATGCTATAGAAGAAGAAAAGAAAGAATCTATAGCTAACTATAAAGAAAAAGTAGAACTATGGGCTGAAACAGAAACAGCTAAAAGAGAAAAAGATATGGACAGACTTAAAGATATGCTTAAAGTATATGCAGATAACAACAGAGGCGACAAACAGTCATTAAATCTTATTGAAGGAACACTTCAGTTCAGAAAACAGCAGGACCTTATAGAATATGATGAAAAAGAATTCATTAAACAGTTAAGAGAAAAGAAGCTGAATGAATATATAAATATAAAGATAACTGAATCAGTTAAGAAAAGAGACTTAAATAAGAATATTAAAAGCTATAACGGAGTAGTTAAACTAGGTGACGCAGTACTAGAGAATGTCACAGTAACAAAAAGAGAAGATTCTTTTACAGTAAAATAGAGGTGCAGCAATGAATACGTATATAATGATTATATTCATACTATTATTAATAATAGCTGTTCTTACTTTATTCTATTCTATACTTAAACTTAATAAAGAAATAAGTGAGAGCACTAATGATAATATAGAAAATGTATTAAGGAAAGACGACAATAATATCTTCACACAGAAAACAGAAGAAACTAAAGTATACTATGATATAGGCGACAGAATGGCAGCACTTAATAAAGATAAAGAAGTTAAAAAAGATTATATCAAAGTAGTATGCAACAACTGTAACAAGGAAACAGATAAAGACAATATAGTTAAATGTGATAAATGCGGCAAAGAATGCTGTATTTACTGTTCAGAAGAAGAGGTTACATTAGACTTAGATAAGAATAGCACAAGAACTATTAATATATGCAAAGAATGCTCTGAAGAATAAATATATCTTATTTTCTTATTTAATGTTGCAAAGTGATATAACATATGTTATTATTATTTCTAGCGAATACTATATAGAATATAAGCATACAAACCATACACAATACAAACATATAGATATTAGCTTGAAATTTAATATAAAAAAATATATAAAGAATAAGAGGTGCAGAATTATGAATTTAAACAAAAGTGATTTAATTGAAGTATTAGCTGAGAAAACTAGCACAAGCAAGAAAGAAGCAGGACTATTCCTTGACGCTTTTATTGATACAGTGAAAGATGTTTGGGATAAAGAAGGAAAGATTTCTCTAGTAGGATTCGGTAATTTTGAAACAAGAAGAAGAAATGCAAGAGAGATGATAAATCCTCAGAATCCTTCACAGAAAATCCATGTATGTGCTAAAATAGCTCCAGTTTTCAAAGCTTCTAAGACACTTACAAAAGACGCAAAATGCCAAGATTCTTAATAAGGAGGCGACATATTGGTAAAGATTAAATTTGCTAAAGTAAAAGATAATGCTATTATTCCAAGCAAGAATCTTGAGGACGCAGGATATGATATCTATGCTAACTTTGATAATGACTTTCTTATAATAGATTCACTTGAGACTCTAATGATTCCAACTGGAATAGCATCAGCATTGTCAGATACTCATTACTTTCAGATTCAGGAAAGAGGAAGTACTGGTACTAAAGCAATGAAATATGGTGCAGGAGTAATCGACTCAGGATATAGAGGCGAATGGTTTATTCCAATTACAAACTGCTCAGACAGAACAATAGTAATAAAAAAAGAATCAAAATCAGTCTACGACTTTGTTCTTAATGAAGTAAAGAAAAGTGCTAACGCAATCAACGAAGTATATGAAGCAATCTACTCAGTAGTATTTATCAAGAAACTTATAGATGAAGAAGTATATCTTGATGAAGATGAAAAGATAGTTAATTCAGGAGAACAAATGGATGACGATATTGCTAAGAAAATAACAGATATTATATTCAGTGATGAGGAAGAAATGGAGTCGATAAACAATATTCTTTTCTATCCTTATGAAAAAGCAATAGCACAGGCAGTACTCCTTGAAGTACCTGTAACAGAGATAGAAGAAATATCTTATGAAGATTTACAGAATATAGAATCTGTAAGAGGAACAGGTGCACTGGGAAGTTCAAATAAATAGTTTACTATTTAACTAAAAAATATATTAAATTCAAAAAGTAATTCTAATGGCTATATTTCAACAAAATTAAGGCATTAGAAACAAACAAAAATTATATTGTATTTCAGTAATCGATAGTTTTAAAATTTAAATATTTCTATTAACTCTAAGAAGAATATGCCTCTGACCATAAAAAACCTCTACCTAAAGGCTATGGCAGGGGCTATCTTTTTAGATATTTTTAGGATAATAAAACAAGTAAGAGGTGATACTTATCAGAACAAAAATAACTACAGTTCTGAATTTTGAATTAGACATAAAAGATCTTGATACAGATAAAAACAAGATTCAGAATATTATAAACAAAACAATAATAGAAGAACTGTTTAAAGATGAATATAATGCTATAACGATAGACAAAGATAAGAATTATTTCAAGCTTCTAAGTATAGATTCAGAAGCAAAGATACTAGAAGATAAAAAAGTAGCAGCAAAGAAAAAGCCTAATAATAAAAAGAAGAAGAAAAAGAAAACTAAATAATATATACAAAAGAATAGGAGGAATATAATTATGGTAGTAACATGTAGACTAAAGAAGACAAAAATTAATAATTTAGTTAATTTAGTCGTATTGGAATATAGATATAAGAATAAAGACAGTATATTTTCTATACCAAAGAAAATAACAACGGAATTAATGAGTGGAGTCTATAATATCTTACTTAGCAGAGTAACAATAACAACATTTATACCAGAATCTGATAATACAAGTGTTGAATATATGTGTCTTTCAGAAAAATCAGCGAATGATTATTTCACAAGTGAATTGCACAAATTACTGACCGATATAAATAAAGATAAAGAATCATTAAATAAATTCAAAGAGGATGCAAAAATTATGTTTTTAGAAGAACTTAAAAAAAGATTAAATAAAAAAGAGCTGAAAGGAAAAAATAAAGATTCAAAAAAAGAAATAAAAGAAATAATAAAAAACATGAAATTCAAATTTGAAGCAGAATAGACTTTATCTTGTTAAAAGATTGTATTCTTGTAAATGAGAATGTGTAAGTTTACACATCTTACAGCAACAAGATATTGTATCCATGTATACATATGTATTATGGTATACCATATCTGGTAATACTATAGTACAGAAACAAAATCAATAATACAATTATATTTTAAGAATAAAGCGAGGAATTGTTATGAAAAAAGACACACAGAAAATTTTAACAGTAATTAAAAGAAGTGGTAATACAGCCAATTTCGACAAGAACAAAATTGCAATAGCTATTAAAAAAGCTATGAAGAATGGATCAGGCATATATGAACCAGAAATTGCTGATAAAATAGCAGATGAAATAAATGAATTTGCTAAAGTTATAAAGAAACCATTGACTATACAGCAGATAGAAGATCTAGTATTCAGTAAACTAGTAGAAAATAAACAGAAGGTAACAGCAAAATCATATGAGGGCTACAGAGCTGTACAGGAATTTAAAAGAATAAATAATACGATAGACGAATCAGTTTTAGGTTTGGTAAACAAAACAAACAAAGAAGTCTTAAATGAAAATTCCAACAAAAATGCAACATTGGTGTCAACTCAAAGAGATTTAATAGCAGGAGAAGTATCTAAAGATATAGCCAGGAGAAAGTTATTGTCAGCTGATATTGTACAGGCACATGATGATGGTGTATTGCATCTACACGACCTAGATTATATTTTGCAACCTCTTACGAATTGCTGTGTTATAAATCTCGAAGATATGCTCAAAAATGGAACAAGTGTAAATGGTTACAAAATAGAACAACCTAAGTCTTTTCAAGTAGCTTGTACTGTTACAACTCAAATAATAGCAAACGTAAGTTCATCGCAGTTTGGTGGCCAGAGTATTAATGGAATTGATAGAATTTTAGCACCATACGTTAGAAAATCACATGAAAAATATATAGAAGCATTAAGAAAAGATAACAAAGAACTGAATCTAAGTCTGACAGAAGAAGATATAGACAAGATGGCATGGAAAAGAACAAAAAAAGAAATAAAAGACGGTGTCCAGACTATTCAGTATCAGCTAAATACCCTAGGTTAAATTGGGGCATTAGTTGGTGACAACTAATGAAAACCTCACTAAACGGGCATAGCTGAATAACCAATAAGCTGATAAGAGAGTCTAAGTCCTTGTTTGAGGATAGAGATAATCCCGTAGGAAAGAATTTCAATAACATAAAAATAAAAAAGAAAGAAGGTGATAAAGATAAGCTATGTTAAATACAAAATAGGAACAATAGTAAAAAACAATCAGGGCATAGAATTTAAAATAAAAAATATAACTGGTGAAGGTCATCAAACAAGATATGATTTGATATCCAGAAAAACAGGATTTCAAATAAATATATCTAGAAGTGCTTTATATAGTAAAAAATATTTAGACAAATTAGATATAAGTTTATATGACGTAGGAATTATGGGGCATGCTAAAAATTATACACAGAAAGAGTATAATTTGTGGAGCGGAATGATATCAAGATGCTATAATAGCACAAGTACATCATATGAATATTATGGAGAAAAGGGAATATCTGTTTCAAAGAGATGGCATAGATTTGATTTTTTTATAAAAGATATAAAAAATCTAAATGGATATGATAAATATAAGTTTGAAAACAATGAAATAGAATTAGATAAAGATCTATTGCAAAAAAATGTTGAAACATGTAATAAGATATATTCTAAAGATACATGTTGTTTCGTATCTAGAGAAATAAATACAACAAATACAGTAAGAAATAGAAAATTCTATGCTCTAACACCTGATGGAAAAATAGAAAGCCATACGGTAGTAAAATACTACGCATTAGAAAATAACCTAGATGACAGCTGTATTCATAAAAATTTAAAAGGAACAAGAAATGGCTGGCATAAAGGATATTATTTTAGTTACAACAAAGAAGATATAAAAAATGTTATTGAAAAGAAAACCTCTAACGACTATCGAAAAACTATAGCATAGGAGAAAAACCTTGCCAATAGTTAGTAGAGTAAGGTTGTTGTGAAACAACTTGAAAAGTGAGGATGCTTATATTTGGTAACAGAATATAAGCATATGATATAGTCTAGTCCGTATACAAATATCTTGAAAAAGACGGTACAAACGAATGAGTTCAAATGGCCAATCACCATTTGTATCGCTACTATTATACTTTGACCCAGAATCAGAATATGCAAAAGAAGCTGCTCTAATAACTGAAGAAATACTTAAGCAAAGAATAGATGGATTAAAAAACGAAAAAGGCATTTCAGTAACTCCAGTATTTCCTAAACTTATTTATGTACTAGATGAACATAACATTCATGAAGATAGTGAATATTATTATTTAACGAAATTAAGTGCCTTATGCACTAGTCTACGCATGTATCCTGATTACATTTCTGCTAAAAAAATGAGAGAAAATTACGATGGTAATGTTTTTGTACCAATGGGTTGGTAAATCGGCCCAATTCTCTTTAACCAGTAAAAGCTGGGTGTTATGTTATATAAAACATAGCTAACGGGGAAGCCTAAGTGTTTTTAACATATGGTAATCCCGTGCCAAGATTTAATTTATTTAAATATTCAAATAAAAAATAACAAACAGGTGATACAAAATAAGAAAAATTGAAAATTTTGAAAAATACAGTATTACAGAAGATGGACAAATCTGGAATGGCAAAAAGTTTATATGTCAGTGGATAGATAACATTGGATATAAACAAGTTACTTTATATAAAAACGGTAAGCAATATAGAAGAAGAGTTCATAGACTTGTAGCTCTAACGTATATAGAAAATGATGATCCAAGTGTAAAGAATCAAGTAAATCATATCGATGGAAATAAATTAAACAACAATATAAATAACTTAGAATGGGTAACAAATGCACAAAATACACAACATGCATATGATAACAATCTATATAAAAATAAAAAGAGATCACATAGAATAAAAGCTATGTGTAAAAATACAAATGAATCATTAATATTTAGCAGCATAAGAGAAGCTGCAAATATTTTAGATATAAACAGAAAAACATTAACAGCAATATTAAAAAATGAACGTAATAATAATTATAATTATATATTTGAATATTTAAAATAAATTAAGTAAGGTGTATCGACTAAATTAGTTACTAATATAATCGAGAAAAACGACATATTGGTACTTAAGACCTCGACAAATTAACAACTTGTCATCGTGAAATTCAATACGAGGGTAACAAGAGAACTTATATATATGGTAAAAGTATATATAAGAAGAGATAGTCAGTGCCTATGGAAACATAGGTTGTTCACGTGTAGAGCGTTTCTTTCAATGTGGAAAGACGAATCAGACAAATATGTGATAGATGGTAGAGGAAATATGGGAGTTGTATCTTTAAACCTTGTTCAACCATCACTAATTACTAGAAACATAAACGATGAATCTGAAAGAATTGAAGAATATTTTAGATTGTTAGATATTAGGTTAGATATAGCTTATAGGGCATTAATGAAAAAGTATGAATTATTAAAAGATACGCATAGTGACGTAGCACCAATCCTATGGCAAGATGGAGGATTGGCTAGGCTTAAAAAGGGTGAGCCTATAACAGAGCTGCTATCTAATGGCTACATGACAATATCACTGGGATATGTTGGAATATATGAGGCTGTTTTAGGTCTTATAGGTGAATCCCATACAACAGAAAAAGGACAAAAATTAGCATTGAGAATAATGGACATTTTAAATAGTCATATTGATAAATGGAAAAAAGAAACAGGCTTAGGATTTGCCCTTTACGGAACTCCTGCTGAATCTCTTATAAGTAGATTTTGTAAATTAGATAAAGATCAGTTCGGAGAAATAAAAGATATAACAGACAAAGGATACTATACTAACTCATTCCATGTATTTGTTGGGGAAGAGATAAATGTATTCGATAAGTTTTCATTTGAGTCTCAATTTCAGAGTAAATCACTGGGTGGTTGTATATCATACGCAGAAATACCAAATATGAGTAATAATATAGAAGCATTATTAGAGATGGTTAAATATATCTATGATCATATTCAATACGCAGAATTTAATACTAAGTCTGATTATTGTCACAAATGTGGTTTTGATCAAGAAATTAAATTAAACGATAATAATGAATGGGAATGTCCACAGTGTGGTAATAAAGACGAGTCTCATCTAAGTATAGTGAGAAGAACGTGTGGGTATCTAGGAGCAAACTTGTGGAATGAAGGTAAAACAAAAGAAATAAAGAATAGAGTATTGCATATATA
>CAZIGN010000080.1:7089-8293 GCA_964538805.1 uncultured Lachnospiraceae bacterium | reverse complement strand
TTATTGGAATTTAAAGCTTTAGAAGATGAAGGAAGTTTAAGACAGATAGATTTTCAAAAGGAAATAAGTGAATTTGGTAAAATAAAATTAGAAGACCTTGATAAAAATGAAATAGAATCACTATATCAAAGATTAATAAGAGACTATAGGACGATTAAGGATGAAATAGAAAAAAGTGCTAGAAAGCTTGAAAAAACGATAGAAAGTATTCTAGAAAAAGAAAGTTATCAAGAAGATTTTTATAAACTTCCGTTGCAACGAATACTTGAAACATCTAGAACTCCTTTAGTAATGTTAAGTCAAATTGAAACTACAGTTAAATCATATGAAACGTTATTAGAAAAAATATTAATAGACATATCATTTGTAGAACAAGAAAAAGAAAAAATCAGAGAAATGCTACTAGACTATATTTTTGAAATAAATAAAAATCTAGACAAAATAGACAGAAACTCTAGAATTACTGTTAAAGATAGAAATATTAAGATGCTAAGAATACAAGTTCCGTCGTGGGAAGATAACAAGGATAATTTTACATTTAGGTTAAAAGAGTTTATAGATAACTTGATAGAATCAGGATTGAAATGTATTATGGATAACTTGAATTTAGAAGAAATGATTGGTCTTAGATTAACATCAAAAGCACTTTATGATGAAGTGATTGGAATTTCAAAAATAATTATAAAGTTGTACAAGATTGAATCACAAAGAGAATATCAAATAACCTGGGCACAAGTTTCTAAAAACTCTGGAGGAGAGGGCTTCTTATCTGCGTTTATAGTTTTGTCAAGTCTTTTGTCATACATGAGAAGAGATGAATCTGATTTATTCATTGAAAAAGAAGAAGGAAAAGTTGTAATAATGGACAACCCTTTTGCACAAACTAGTTCATCGCATCTGTTAATTCCACTTATGGAAATGGCAAAAAAATGCAATACTCAGCTTATATGTTTAACAGGTTTAGGCGGTGAATCCATATACAATAGATTTGATAATATTTATGTTCTTAATTTGATAGAATCCGGATTGAACAAAGATATATTATATTTAAAAGGTGAGCATGTAAAAGGTGAGACCAAAGTATATAAAATGTCGACCTCAAGAATTAAGGTGGAAGATGAAGTCCAACTTAGTTTTGAAACCTTATTCTAAGAACATCATAAAACAACCACAAAAACCAATAAATTACTTTAGGAGATTAGCA
>CAZIGN010000080.1:0-6989 GCA_964538805.1 uncultured Lachnospiraceae bacterium | reverse complement strand
CAAATCAAAAAACCAAGATCTTAAGTTTGAAAAATTCAAGCTATAGGTCTTGGTTTTTTAATAAAAGATTAGTCTTGTAGCTAAGTTGATATAGTGTTAACATATTAGAATGAGTACACTAAAAAAATTATAAATATTAAGATATTTTCAATTTTTTACACCACAAAAACATAAGAGAACGGAGTAATTATGATAACAGGAATAGAACTATTTAGTAATGAACCAATAGATAATGTTATAAGCTGTTTGCTATACAAGATAGACAAATTGATTTTTTTTGGTTTCAATGATGTAATGACAGAAGAAAAAAAGGCTTCACTAGAAAAGATTATTTATAAAAAAACCAAGGTAAAAGAAATACTATATTATGAGGTAGATAGGTGTGACCTAGAGAACATATTTAATAAAATGGAAGAAGTAATTTTAGGTGAGATAGAAAAAGAAAATAAATGCTATCTTGACACAACAGGTGGTGAAGATCTGATTCTTGTAGCATCAGGAATGATTATTCAAAAGTATAATATAATTGCAAGAAGGGTATATCTTGAACAAAAGACCGATGATAAAAAAGTAGTACACAAAGCATTTACAACAAAAGATTCAACGATAGAAAATACTAAAAAAGATGACTTCTTAAATGTGGTAGAACAAGAAAAGAAACTAAGTATTGAAGAATATATTAACCTTAGAAGTTCTGTGATTATCTATGAAGAATACAAAGATTATAAGAAATTACTTGAAGATCCGACTTATAAAGAAGAAGTAAACGCTTTATGGGAAATAATGTCAAACTTTTCTTATGTATGGACCTTTTTTTCAGATTTGGTGAAACTTGGCAATTATCAATACGATCAGGAAACAACAATAATACCAACAAAAAGCGTTCAAAAATACGCATCTAATAATAAAAACATTTCATACAAGCAAATATGTAAGATACTTAATGAACTTTCAAAAAACAAGCTACTAAAGAGTCTAAGTTTCACAGATCAAAAAATAAAGTTTGCTTATAAGAATGATTTTATTAAAAACTGCTTACACATTGCGGGTAATGTGCTCGAACTTAAAGTGTTTTCAATGATAATGCAGAGTAACCAATTTGATGATTGTCTTGTAGGAGTACCACTAAATTGGAGCGGATTTATTAAAAAAGATGCAGACGAAGATGTTAGAAATGAAGTTGATGTGATTTGTATAAAAAACAACATTCCTTATTTTATATCATGCAAGAATGGAAAAGTAGGGCTTGATGCACTTTATGAGTTAGATACCGTAGCTAAAAAATTCGGTGGAATCTATGCAAAAAGAATCTTAATAGCATCTAAAGGGATAAGAAAAGCAATGGAAAAAAGGGCAAACGAGATGAATATTGTGGTTATAAAAGATGAAATATTTGGGATGCATATAAAAGAATTAATTGCCAAACTAGGATAAAACACCTAACGTTTTTACACCTATTTGGGTTTTGTAAGATGTACATTAACTTGTTTCTATATTAATATTATTAAGAAGATTCAATAAAAACTTCAATAAAAAACTATGGAGGTTAAGAATAATATGGATAATACTAGATTCAAAATTGATGATTCATTTTTAGGAAGATATCAAAAACTTGTTAAAGAGGTAGTGATTCCTTATCAGGAGAAGATATTAAAAGATGAAATACCAGGCGCAGAAAAAAGCCATGCAATAGAAAACTTTATTCAAGCAGGAGAAGTTTTAACTAAAGGAAAATGTGATAAAGAATTCTATGGCATGGTATTTCAAGATAGTGATGTAGCTAAGTGGCTAGAGGCAGCGGCTTATTCTTTAGAAGTATATCCAGATTTAGAATTAGAAAAAAGATGTGATGAAATAATAGATATTATAAAAAGAGCTCAACATGAAAATGGATATTTAAACACTTACTTTACAGTAAAAGAACCAAAAAAAGAATGGACGGACTTAACAGAAGCTCACGAATTATATTGTGCTGGTCATATGATAGAAGCAGCTGTAGCATATGCAAAAGCCACAGGGAAGGAATTATTGCTTGAGATTATGTGTAAGATGTCTGATCATATATATGAGGTGTTTATTGCTGAAAAAAAAGAAGGGTATCCAGGTCACCCAGAGATTGAACTTGCACTTATGAGATTATATCACTATACAAATAATGAGAAGTATTCAGAACTAGCAAAGCATTTTGTTGATGTTAGAGGAGTTGATCCAGAGTATTTTGAAAAGGAATCTAAAGATAGAGACTGGTTTGTATGGAATAAAATCCCACCAAACAGAGAATATGGACAAAACCATATGCCTGTTAGAGAACAAAACAAAGCAGTAGGGCATGCGGTAAGGGCTGTTTATTTATATACGGGAATGGCTGAATTAGCAAACAAATATAATGATACCACATTAATCAAAGCTTGTGAAACGCTGTTTGATAATATAGTTAATCAAAGAATGTATATAACAGGAGCTATAGGTTCAGCATATGAAGGTGAAGCATTTACAAAAGATTACCACCTTCCAAATGACACAGCTTATGCGGAAACATGTGCTTCAATAGGACTAATCTTTTTTGCAAATAAAATGTTAGAGATTAATAAGAATTCAAAATATGTAGATGTTATAGAAAGAGCCCTATATAATTGTGTTTTAGCAGGAATGCAACTTGATGGAAAGAAGTTTTTCTATGTAAATCCACTAGAAGTAATACCTGGAATTTCAAAAGAAGCTGTTACTCATCATCATTCTCTCCCAGTACGTCCTGGTTGGTTTGCTTGTGCTTGTTGCCCACCTAATGTTGCAAGACTTTTATTGTCATTATCAAGCTATACATGGGCAGAAGATGAGAATTGCATATACTCATGTTTGTTTATTGGAGGTAGTTATTCTATAAATGAAAATGATAATATAAAAGTGGAAACGTCTTACCCATATGGCAATGAAGTTAAATATATATTTGAACTAAAGAATAAAGAACTATTATTAAATAAAAAGTTTGCTATAAGAGTGCCAAAATGGAGTCAGGAAGTAACAATTAAGTTGAACAATGAAGATGTAGAGTATGAGATTAAGGAAGGCTTTGCATATATTGATAATGATATTATTAAAGACAAAGATGTAATAAGTTTAGGACTAGATATGTCTATTAAAAAAATATATTCTAACCAAAGAGTAAGTTCTAATAACGGCAAAGTATCATTTATGAGAGGGCCTTTAGTATATTGCGCGGAGGGTGTTGATAATTCATCTTCAATATTAGATAAAGTAATAAAAAAAGAAGCCACACCTAAAGAACTTGAATATGACAAAGACAAATTAAATGGGATAATTCAATTAGAAGTGCAAGGATATAAAATAGAAGAAGAAAAAGATTTGTACACTGATGTAAGACCAAAAAGAAAAGACTACAAGATTAAATTGATTCCATACTATGCATGGGCCAATCGTGTGGAAAATCAAATGAGAGTATGGATACCTGAAGAATAAAAATCCTTTACATTCTACAAAAAATATGTTAACTTTAAGTTAGTTAGCAAACACTAACCAAAAAAAGTTTGATTTACATTTCTAAAAAATATATAATGTATAAGAAAGCAGTTAATCAAAGAAACATATTATAATGTAGAAAGGTAGCATTTTAAATGCAAGGTGGAACAATGAGCAATTTAAAGATTAGTAAAGTAAAAGCTAGAGAAATAATTGATTCAAGAGGTAACCCAACTATAGAAGCAGAAGTTATATTATGTGATGGAACTGTAGGAACAGGCGCATCACCAAGTGGTGCATCAACTGGCATATTTGAAGCCTTAGAATTAAGAGATAATGATAAAGCACGATTTGGTGGAAAAGGTGTTAGCAAAGCAGTTGAGAATGTAAACACAATAATTAATGATGTGTTAAATGGAATGGATAGTAGTGACATATATGCAATTGATAAAGCTATGATACAAGCAGATGGGACAAACGATAAGTCAAAGCTTGGTGCAAATGCGATACTAGCTGTTTCTATAGCAAGCTGTAAAGCTGCAGCAAAATCACTTGGTATTCCATTATATAGATTCTTAGGTGGAGTTAATGCAAATGTATTACCAGTACCTATGATGAATATATTAAACGGCGGAGCACATGCTAGCAATACTGTCGACACTCAAGAATTCATGATAATGCCAGTTGGAGCAGATAGCTTTAAAGAAGGGTTAAGACAGTGTACAGAAGTTTTTCATACACTAGCAGGTATTCTAAAACAAAAAGGATTAGCAACTTCTGTAGGTGACGAAGGTGGATTTGCTCCTAATCTTGCAAGTGATGAAGAAGCTATAGAAGTTATACTAGATGCAGTTACAAAGGCTGGATATAAGCCAGGAGATGATTTTGTCATTGCGATGGATGCAGCTAGTAGTGAGTGGAAGAGTACAGAAGTAGGAAAGTATCATATGCCAAAAGCTAACAAAGACCTAACTTCAAGAGAATTAATAGATCACTGGAAATCACTTTGTGAAAAATATCCGATTTATTCTATTGAGGATGCTCTAGATGAAGAAGACTGGGAAGGCTGGAAAGTATTAACAGATGAGCTTGGAGATAAAGTACAATTAGTTGGTGATGATTTATTTGTTACTAATACTACTAGACTTGAAAAAGGAATAAAAGAAGGCTGTGGAAACTCGATATTAATAAAACTAAACCAAATAGGTTCAGTATCAGAAACACTTGAAGCTATAAAGATGGCACACAAAGCAGGATTTACTGCAATTGTTTCACATCGTTCAGGAGAAACTGAGGATACAACTATTGCTGATTTAGCAGTTGCAATTAATGCGGGACAGATTAAAACAGGTGCTCCTAGTAGAAGTGAAAGAGTGGCAAAATACAATCAATTAATTAGAATTGAAGAAGAACTTGATAATTCAGTAGTTTATCGTAAAAAGGGATGTTTTTAATAAGCAATACAAAAATTAATAACTTTCATAAAAAGACAAAGACACAGTAAATGGTGCTTTTGTCTTTTTATTTAGATTGCTTAGTTTATGAGTATATTGTAATATTATAGGTATATTTTGAATAAATAGATAAGGAATAAAACAATATGAAAAAACCTGTAATTGCTTTAATGTATGATTTCGATAAAACATTATGTACTAAAGATATGCAAGAATATACATTTATAAAGAATGTAAAGATGGAACCAAAAGATTTTTGGGAAGAAGCTAATATATATTCAAAAGAACAAAAAATGGATGGAATATTAGCTTATATGTGGTTGATGTTAGAAAAAGCACACACAGCAAAAGTTAGCATAAGAAGAGATGAGTTTGTAAAATTAGGAAGAGATTTAGAATTTTATCCAGGAGTTATCGAGTGGTTTAAAAGAATAAATGAATTTTGCGAAAATCTAGGAGTGGTGGCTGAGCATTACATTATTTCGTCAGGATTGCACGAAATTATTGAAGGGTCAGAAATATATGATAATTTCAAAGAAGTATTTGCTTGTGAATATCTGTATAATGAAAACGACATAGCTTGTTGGCCTAAAAATGCAGTCAACTATACTACTAAAACACAATTCTTATTTAGAATAAATAAAGGAGTATTAGATATATCTAACGATGAGGATCTTAACAAATACACTCCAGATGATGATAGACCAATTCCTTTTAGAAACATGCTATATATAGGTGATGGCTTAACAGATGTGCCTTGTATGAAGCTTGTAAAGGCAAATGGTGGTTGTTCAATAGCGGTTTATAGAGATGGTAAAAGGGAAAAGGTAGAAGAACTTTTATTACATGAAAGAGTTGATTATATTCAAATAGCTGATTATACACAAAACTCTGAATTAGATTATACAGTAAAAAGAATCATAGAAAAAATGACTTTGGTTGATAATCTAAAGAGTATAAGTAAAGAACAGTTTGATTCAATAAAAACCACAGACTAGTTGAATGATTTATTATTGTAGAAAGTATAGGATGATTATGAAAAAATATATAAAAGTATTGAAAATAGCAGTTGGAGCTACACTAGCAATTATAATAGCAAGTTATTTCTCGCTTCTTTATGCAGTATCAGCAGGTATAATAACACTTTTGACCTTGCAAGATACAAAAAAAGAAACTTTTCTTGTTGCCACTAAAAGAATAATTGCATTTGTTATTTCTTATATATTAGTATTTATAACATTTAAAATATTAGGTTTTAATCCGACGGCTTTCGGACTTTTTTTACTTGTTTTTACAGGTATTTGCATAAGGTTTAAGTTTCAAGAATCTATACCAATGAATGCAGTTTTAGCGACTCATTATCTGCTTGAAAAAAGTGTTTCGATTGAAATGTTTAAAAATGAAGCACTTATCTTGCTAATAGGAACAGGAATAGGAATAATCTTTAATTTGTACATACCGAGTAATATAAAAAAGATAAAAAAGAAGCAACAAACAATAGAAAGAATTCTAAAAGACATACTAAATGGAATGGCTAAAACACTCAATTCTGATATTTTGATTGAGATCCCTGATGTAGTTGGAAATCATAGTTTAAGTCTTGATAATAAGGAGGGTGTCTCTAATAACCTTGAAAGCTTAAAGCTTCATATTGAGAAAGGAATAAGTTATGCATATGAGAACATAAACAATACATTTTTCAAAGAAACAGAATATTTTATGCAATATATGCAACTTAGGAAAAGGCAATATCAAGTCTTAGTTGAAATCAGTGAGAAGATAGAAACTATTAATAAAGAGACAAAAGGTGCCAAAGAAGTAGGAGATTTTATAAAAAAGATTGCAATGACCTTATCAGAATTTGAAAATGCCAAAGGTTTATTAGAATTGCTTGAAGAATTGCTAATAACATTTAAAGAAAGTGCACTGCCGCAAACAAGAGAAGAGTTTGAAAACAGAGCACTTTTATATGTAATCTTAATTAACTTTAAGATATTCCTAGATATGAAAAAGAATTTTGTTGAAGCATTAAGTGAAGAGCAAATAGAGATTTATTGG
>CAZIGN010000079.1:6218-8294 GCA_964538805.1 uncultured Lachnospiraceae bacterium | reverse complement strand
GATAAAACTAATAGATATATAAGTAGAGTAAGCAGATTAATGAAAGGAAATAAATGCACTGCCCCAATTTTTATACTTTTGGGCAGAATCAAAGTATTACTTTGATAGGCATGGGTATAATAATGATAGCGAAGGTTCTAAAATTAAGTCTAAGCAGTGAATATATAAAGATATTCGAGTGCTCACAATCCCCTAAAGGTGGTATGGTGATGCACAATGCTACAATATTAAAGATGCCAGAAGGAGCTTATGAGGACGGTGTTATAAAAGACACTGAAGCTATAGCTGAATTAATAAGAGAATTTATAAGTACGAATAATATTATAGCCAAACAGGTTATATTTACCATAGAATCAACAAAGATAGCAGCTAAGGAAGTAAACCTTCCAAAGTTAAATGATGCTAATCTTAAAAAAATGATAAATGCAAACATTACTGAATATTTTCCAGTAAATATAGAAGAATATGATATAACTTATTACCCTATAGAACATATTAATATAGATGGTAAAAAAATGATAAGAGTTAATATTATAGCTGCACCAGACTATATAGTCGAAACTTATTATAGCTTAGCATTTAGCTTAAGATTAAAGGTAAAGTCTATAGATTATATGGGTAATTCCTTAGTTAATTTAATTAAAAAACAAATAAGCAAAGAACATCTATTAGTTATGCATATAGGTGCGGATGAAACCATTGTTAATATATTCAAAGAAAATGTTGTGGTTTTTCAACGTAATATTCCATATGGAAGAGTATATCTTATTGAAAATGAGACAACAGAAGAAAAAATTGAAGCCTTATCTTACTTATCATCTAGCATAAACAGGGCTATTGACTATTATATTACAAAAAGTAGAGATCATCATATAGAGCATGTTTATCTAACAGGTGACATCAACGGCATTGATGAAATATTTGAGTTTTTTGCAGGAGAGCTTAATATCAATGTTGAAAAACTTCCTATAACAACTGGTATTATGGTTTCACCAAAAAATACTACGCAAGTATCAATAGATGACTATATTGAACTTTTATATGCAGGTAAGACAAAGGTAAATTTGATTGCAAAAAGTATAGAAGCTAGATATAAAGAAGAAGAACAAACTAAAAACATAAGACTTATTATGTTTGCAGCAATTGGTATATCAGTTGTGCTTATATTATTGTCAGGTTTTCAATATTTTGTAAGTTACAATGAAAAAGCAGCCTTAGAAGAAGACATAAATAAGATTTCATCAATTGAAGCAATAATGAATGATTATTATCTTAATAAAGATGTTTTGTCTGATATTAATACATTCAAGTTAAAAACAATAACTAATAATGATTCTTTGTTAGATTTTATATTAGAATTAGAAAAAAAGTTACCAGTAGATGTTGCTTTTAAAAGTCTCACATCAAATAACGGAGCAGTTACTTTTACTGGAACATCAACTAGTAAAGAAACTTTAGCAAAGCTTATGGATCAATTATCAAAGATTGAAAATGTAAGTGATGTAAATATTGGTTCTTTTTCAGAGATGATAAATACAAATCAGGAAAAATTAGTAAGTTTTTCAATTACATGTAATTTTTCTTATAAAGAATCTGTTTCTAATTAATATAAATAACGAAAGGATTGGTTATAATTATGTTTGATAAATTTACACTTAATGTAAGTGAAAAAGATAAAAAGATTTTATATGTACTTGCATCTTTAGGAATATTTATAATATCTTATTTTCTGATTTATATCCCTTTAGTAGAAAAATCAGAAATCATTAATGATGACATCATCAAATTAGAAAGAAGATTTGATGATATGAATAAAAAATATAAAGACAGATCAAACTATATAACATCAGCTCAAACTTATAAAAAAGAAGCGGCGGTTATATTAGATGGGTATAAAACAGGTTTTAGTCAACCTGATTCTATTATGTTTGTGAATGAATTAGAAAACTCTAACGATATTTGGTTGAGACAAGTTGGCCTTACAGATACTGTTCCTTTATATAATTTTGGAAAAATAACATCATCAAACCCACAATTATCAGGAAAAAAAGTATACAATACTAATATGATAGGTTA
>CAZIGN010000079.1:0-6118 GCA_964538805.1 uncultured Lachnospiraceae bacterium | reverse complement strand
CTTACTATTAGAGTATCAGGAACACCTAATGCATACAAAGTTTCATATAAGATAGGTAATATAACCTATCCACAAAAAGATTACATATTAGGCGAAGACTTTCAACCGGGAGAAGGTATTGAGATATATGTAATGAGCACAAAAAGAGTTGCCAATAAAGATGACTACACAGGAGTAAATGTTACAATCATTAATGAAACAGACATTAAAACTACAGTTTTAGTTGAAAATGATGACGAAAACTCACCGAGATTTGTAACTACTGCAGCAGAAGGCGATATTGATATTTTTAGCGAATAGGTAATAAATATGGAAAAATGGAAATGGATAGGAATTAATAACAATAAAAATAAAGGATTTAGTTTAATAGAGGTACTAGTTACTGTTGCTGTTATAGCAATAGTATCTATACCTCTGCTTCGCGTATTTGATACAGCTAATAAAGTTGAATTAAAAGCAAAGCAAATGCAAAATGCTACTGATTCTATCCAAACTGTAATAGAAGAATTAAAAGCCAAATCTATAGAAGAAATATTGGCAAACTATAACAGAGAAGTTAATGCTAATCCACTTGACGAGAGTATAGTACTTACTAATATAGGTGATAAAACAATTACCATAGATGGAGATGTTTATAATTATATTAGAGGAAATAACGGTGAAAAATTCTTTGTAAGAGTAAAACTTGATCCTGCTTCATATGATCTTAGCTTTAATGATTTCAATAAGCCTCATATTGGAAACATTTATTCAGGTAATAATGTTGTTATTCAAAAAGAAGTAACAAATTATGATAAAAAGATTCTGCTTGAATTTGAAAGAGATTTTTTGATTCCTTCACCAAGCACAGAAAACATTACAAAAAAGAATGTGATAATGGTTGATGTAACCCAAGATGTAAGTGCTACTGATGAATATGTAGTTGATTATAAATACATTGTTACATATACATATAATAATGCAGGCGTTCTAGTTTCCATTACAAAAGAATTTGATATGGGAACACAAGTATTAGATAATTCTATAGTAAAACAAGATGTGTACCTAATGTATACACCTCTTGATATATATTCTAATGATTACAAAGCAAAAGATCAGTTTGAGATTAATTATAATTACACTGGTGATGTTTTAAAAGAAAAAGATCTTAATGTTTATGTTATTAATCAAGATAAAAACCATTACTTATTTAATGATAAAATTATGAGTTTAAACTCACTTAATTTTTTAGCAGTCGTAAATGGAGTTATGCAAGTTGATATTAATAATATACATTCAGGAAAAATAAAGCTTAGAACTAATACCGAAGGTATTAATCCTATAACTCATGGTGATAAAGAAAAACTTTTATATAATATGAGAGTAATGGTTTCAAAAGATGAACCAGTAAAATCAGACGAAACTAATGTATTTACTTTTATAGAAACTACAAAAGAAGGTTAATAAAAAAGTTGTGAAAATTATTGAAAGGAATTATATGCATTATCTATAAAAATGCGTTGGTATAAGTATGAAAAAATTAAAAACTAATAATAGTGGATCAACATTAATACTTGCACTAATTGCAATGGCTTTTGTTGTAATTTTAGGATCTGTTATAATTTCCACAGCTCTAACTAGTTACAAGATGAAGATTGTGGATAACAAATCAAAAAAAACTTTCTATAGTGCAGAAAAAGCTATTGATGAAATATATGTTGGACTTGGAGTAAAAAGCATGAGTTCGATAAGCCAATCTTATGAAAGTATAGTTACATCACTTATCACAAATGACGCATCGGGTAATCAATTAGTAGTAGATGATGCCATGGCAAATGAAAACTTGAAAATTGCATTTATAAAAGACATGGTATCTAGTCTTACAAATGACACATTTTCTTTTGGAGCAAGTGACACGTTAATATCTACACTAGATGCCACAATACTTGAAGAAGTAAGACTTGAACTAAGCAAGTATATTAGTGAGCCTACATTATCAAAAATCAATTCATTATCTCAAATGCAGGCAGACTTGTCTTTAAAGAAGATAATTTTATATGATGTTTCAGTATCTTATAAAAACGCAGATGGTTTTTTTGCCGACGTAACAATAGATGTAGAGATTACATACCCGAATATGTCAATTAGTTTTACAACAAGAGGAGCAAATCAACTAAAAGCATTTTTACCATATGGTTTAATCTCAGACAGTGGGATATACTTTGGAGATATGACATCTTCACATGAAGGTAATTATAATGTTTTTGCAAATGCCTATTCAGGCGATAACGGAATTAATGTAATTGCAGGCAGTGAAGTGAATTTTTCTAAAAATCCACTAGAAGATTATGAAAAGCCAATAATAGTAACAAAAGGAGACCTAAACGTAGTAGGTGCACCTAACAAAGAATCATTATTAGATATAAGCAGTACTGAAATCTGGTGTAATAATATAACAATATCAAAAGATACGAATTCCTTAGGTGCTGTTAATAGAGATATTGGAGCTTCAATCATTATAGATGGCAATTCAAAGTCCTATGTATATGATGATATAGCCCTTAATGGAATTCACAGTAGCGCAAGAATATCGGGTTCGTACTATGGGTATAATCTTTTAGGTGATTATATGGGTACAGGACATGTTGCTAGTAGTTCTGCTATTATTAATGGCAGATATTCAAAGCTTTGGTTTGATAATCTAAATGAACTTATATTAGCAGGAAGAGCTTATATTAACTTTGGTAACGATAGTATAGAACCATATATAACAGGAGAATCAACCTCGGTTAAAGGAAATCAAGAAGTATATTTAGTATTAGATAGATTTATTAAATCACTTGGAACAGAAGATTCCCCAAATCCTATGACTAGAGGTCAGTGGAATTCGTTAGGTTCAATACCAGTGGATCTGACTGATTTTTATGCTAAAGACTTATTAACAACAGCAGGTTATGTAACTAAAGAAGTAGATGGTGAGGTCTATATTTATCTTGAATTTTCTAGTAAAGACAATGCAAATAAATATATTAAAACATTAATAAGCGATAGCTATTGTACTAGCTTGTATGGCAGAAGTAATTTCGCTGATAGAATTTTATTAAAAAATATTTTAACAACAAATCTTTCTAAAATGCTAAAAAGTAGCACAGGAAGTGGAAGTATTGCAGTAGACATGAATACTGATGGAACTCTTTATTCTACAGGAACAATGTTTGAAGTTGATACTAATTCTAATTCTTCTTTAATAGATATTGATGAAAATGCTCTAGGAAGTTCAAGTTTAGATGAGCTAAGGCTAATATCTCTTGATTTAGGAATAAAATATGATTTGTTAAAACATAGGTTGTTAAAAGTAGAACAAGCTCAAAAGTTATCAAGTGTTCCTAGTAGTGTTGTTATAGATGGAATAAATGTCGACATTCCTTATGATTATCAAGATGAAACAGTTGTTAATAGTATTGTTGATGTTAGTAAGATTCTTAATTTGGCAACTCCATTTACACCGGAAGTTTCTGCTGATGCATTTGCAATAGTTCACAATGGTGATTATACAGTTCCATTAACAGCAACAAAAGGTCTTATATTAGTAGCAGGAGATGTTTTGCTTGATCATTCTTTTAGTGGTCTTATTATAGCAACAGGTAATATTGTAATAACTGGTGATGGAAGTATAGATAATGATTACGATATTGATAATTTATTGTTATCTAATAGAGCTCTTGGTAATTTCTTCTATGCTTATCGAGTAATATCTCCTGTTAATGATGGAACGGAGATATCGGATGTTTCATATTTGAAATACTCAGATATAATTTCTCTTAATAATTGGAGGAAAAACAGTGCAAATTAATAAAATCGACATTAAAGAAGAAAATTCAGGTGTTAGTTTAATAGAAATAATAGTTATAGTAGCGATACTTGGGATACTTGCAGTATCTTCTGTAGCAACATTTTCTCTTATTAATAAAGGTGACATAAAAAAAGATGTAAAAATCATCGAAACCTCAATTAACAAAACCAGGCAAAATGCAATGGCAATAGCAATAAAAGAGTGGAGCTTTAGTATTAGTAAAGAACTTAATAAAGCCTATATGGTATCGGTTAAAAAAGTTGTGGTGGAGGGCGCATCAGAAGTTATTTCATCTGATGATAGTGAATTAAACAAAAATACTAAGATAACATTTAAAGATGAGCTAGGTTTAGCTACTCAGATTAATGATGCAGACATCTTAAAAGTAACATTTTCACCTTCAACAGGAAGTGTTAAAGATATTTTGCTAAATGGTACTAGTGTTAAAGGAGTAAATTCAAGTTTCGCGGAAATAACAATAAACTTAGGAGATAAAAGTGAGGTTTTAACTTTGTACTATATCTCGGGTAAAGTTCAAAAGTAGAGGAATTATTATTATGAATAATAAAGGATTAAGTTTGATAGAATTGCTAGTTGCCATGGCAGTATCGGCGATTGTAATTACTATGATATCGTTTCTTTTGATTAGAGGTACTACTCAATATGAGAGAATAAATACAGAGATAACATTGCAAGATGAATCACAAATTATAATGAATCATCTAAAGCAAGCTTTTATGGAAGCTACTTTTTTGCATATTAATAACGAAGGAAAAGAAGTTTATACAGGAGATATTGATAGTTCTTTAGAATTAAAGATAGTAAATGGAACTGAAAGACACATTCTTGTAGAAGACAATAAACTATATATTATTAGCAAGAATGGTGTAACAGATAAAAAAGGATACACTATTAGTAGTTTGATAAAAGATTTTAAAATAGAATTTGATGAATCTTGTAAATACTATACAACACCCGATGTTAATCTTCCAAGCGTTTTATCAGGTTATAAAAATCCTTTAGTGTTAAAGGTTTCATACACTTTAGAAAAAGGGAAAGAAACAAAGACGCAGACAGCTTTAATAAAACTTAGAAATAATATTTCAGTAGTTAAAATAGATGGAATAGAGCAGTATATTATTAAATAATTTAGTTTTAGAAAGGAAAATGTATGAAATTAAAAAATATAATTAATTTAAAACTTCATAAAAGAATATATTTGTTACTACTTGTAGTTTCATTTTTAGCATATCCTCTAATAACTAAGTTTTTGATTACTTCTGCAGCGCCGAATCCTATAATAACACTTCAGGAAAAAACGTACCTTAACGAAATAATTAATAAAATAAAAGCAGAAGATAAAAAGCTTAACATTCTTGAGATAACACCAAGCGAGTCTATGAGTAAACTAAGACTTTTAATAGGAAATACTGATTGTATAAATTATCTAGAAGATAATGCAGAAAAATTCTATAATGCGACTGGACCATACCTGACTTTAAAATCATATTTGAGTGACTATGGATATAGTTTCGAAAAGTATGGCTCTAATTATGTTCTTAATAATGAAAAGAATTTTCTTTATAAAACATTTAAAGATTATTCTAAAGAATTAGACGGGAATATTAATCTTAACATTAAGAGTGCAAACGAAGTTACTATTGAGGACGTTAATAATGCTGACATGATTGTAGTAACATCACTTTTATCTGAGACAAGGGCATATGATTTTTATAATTTATTAAGAAGAGGAAGCATTTCAAATAATCCTGCTATTGGTTACGAAAAACTAAGTGATGGTTCATATACAACAGTTGATAATACCTTGGTTACTTATGGTAATTATATTAAGAATTCAGATGATAATTATATTAAGAATTCAGATGATAATTATTCTTTTATGGATGTATCGTGGGAAGTTGCTAAAAGAATAGTAGAATACAATAAAACAGAAGAAAAGCCAGTTGTTCTTGAAACAAATATAACAAGTGATACAGATTTAAACATCGGAAAAATGATGTATATAATAAGATATTTAACAAAAAATCAAACTGATAATATTCTTACAATGTTTTCTACAACATATGATGACAATGGTATTAATAACTATTTTAATAACGGTGGTGTGATTACTCCTGCTTTTAATAAAGATAAGAGTTTTGATTCTAAAAGTGACGTAAGGTTTAGTAAAGATTCTGTATTAAGTGTATATCCATCTGGAACGGACTTTATTACTTCATTTCCAGAACAAACCAATATACTTAGTAATTATTTTTGGTCATATAA
>CAZIGN010000078.1:0-8371 GCA_964538805.1 uncultured Lachnospiraceae bacterium | reverse complement strand
AATAAAGTTATATTAATATGACCTAGCTATAATAAAGGATTTATTCACCCCTAGACATTTATTCTTAAAGGTTTGTTCTTACAATTTTAGGTCTGTATCCGAATTTTTCTAATGATTTATAAATTATATCTTTATGATCTAATCCGAAAGCTTCTATCGTAATTCTTAGTTCTACTGCTGCATTTCTATTTATACTTACAAACTGATTATGTTCTAACTTAACAACATTTCCCTGGTCTTTTGCAATTATTCCCGCTACTCTTTCTAATTGACCTGGTTTATCAGGTAATAACACAGACACTGTAAATATTCTTCCTCTTTGAATTAGTCCATGTTGAAGTGTTGATGACATAGTTATTATATCCATATTTCCACCACTTAAGATAGAAACAATTTTTTTGTTTTTTACATCTAAATGTTTAAGTGCTGCAACAGTTAAAAGACCTGAATTTTCAACTACCATCTTGTGATTTTCAACCATATCAAGAAAAGCTACAATAAGTTCTTCATCATCAATAGCTATTATATCATCTATATATTTTTGTATATAAGGAAACAAAATATTACCTGGAGTCTTTACAGCAGTTCCATCCGCTATAGTAGTAGCGTCTTTTAATGACACTATCTCTCCTTTTTTAAGAGATTCTTGCATACAATTTGCTCCAGCAGGCTCAACACCAATTATTTTTACATTTGGGTTGAGTTGCTTTGCTAGCACAGATACACCTGTAGCAAGACCACCACCACCAATTGGTACTAATATATAATCAACAGTTGGCAATTCTTTGAATATTTCCATAGCAATGGTTCCCTGGCCTGTTGCTACATCTAGATCATTAAAAGGATGAATAAATGTTAGTCCTTTTTCTTTAGCTAATTTTAATGCGTATTCACAAGAATCATCATAAACATCACCGTATAAAATTACTTCTGCACCATAACTTTTGGTTCTATTGACTTTCATTAATGGAGTTACAGTTGGCATAACTACGGTTGCTTTAACACCATATAATTTAGCAGCATAAGCAACCCCTTGTGCATGATTTCCTGCAGAGGCTGTAATCAAACCTTTTTGTCTAGATTCCTCAGTTAGTGTGCTGATTTTATAATAAGCACCTCTAACTTTATAAGCACCTGTAAATTGCATGTTTTCAGGCTTTAGATATACTTTGTTACCTGTTTGCTCGCTAAGGTAATCGCTATATATTAGATTAGTATTTAAAATAACCTTTTGTACTATTTCAGTTGCTTGTTCGAATTTTTCTAATGTTAACATCATATTGCCTTTCCTTATATGTATTATTATTCAACTTTTCCAAAAAGCGCATCTACAAAGCTATTTGAATCAAATTTTTCTAAATCATCTATTTTTTCACCAATACCTATATATTTAACTGGTATATTAAGTTCCGATTGAATCGCTACTGCAATGCCACCTTTTGCAGTACCATCAAGCTTTGTTAAAATAATTCCTGTAATGTCAGAAACCTCCATGAATTGTTTTGCTTGAGTCAATGCGTTTTGTCCCGTTGTTCCATCTAAGACTATAAGGTTTTCGCGATATGCACCAACGTATTCTCTTTGTATTATTTTATCTATTTTTTTGAGTTCTTCCATAAGATTTTTTTTGTTATGAAGTCTTCCTGCAGTATCACAAATTAGAACATCACAATCTCTTGCTTTTGCTGCTTGCAAAGCATCAAAGACTACTGCTGCAGGGTCTGAACCTTGCGAACCGGCTATTACATCAACATTTGCCCTACTTCCCCATTCTTTTAATTGTTCAGTAGCACCTGCTCTAAAGGTATCTGCTGCAGCAAGAAGAACTTTTCTTCCATTTTGTTTTAATAAGCCTGCTAATTTTCCAGTAGAAGTGGTTTTACCTACACCATTAACACCTATAACTAAAATTACAGATCTTTGTGTTTCAAAACTATAAGCATTATCATTTGGTCTCATCTGCTGTTTAATAGAATCTATTAATAGTTGTTTACATTCTGAAGGTTCTTTTATTTTGTTTTGTTTTACCTTTTCTTTAAGATCAATAATTATTTTGTTTGTTGTAGATATACCAATATCCGCCATTATTAGAATCTCTTCGATTTCTTCGTAAAACTCATCATCAATTGCTGAAAAACCACTAAATATAGAATCTATACTAGAAATTATATTTTTTCTTGTCTTAGCTAAACCATCTGCAAGTTTAGCAAAAAAACCTTTTTTTTCGCTCATAACATTCTCCATTTCAATATTATTTAATAGTTATTAAATACTTAACACTAAGAAGTCAGTTCATCTTCAAGAAGATTGACTGATACAAGAGTTGAAATACCTTTTTCTTGCATTGTTATTCCGTATAGTCTGTCTGCTGCAGACATTGTACCTCTTCTATGCGTAATAACTATAAATTGCGTACTTTTTGTAAGGTTGTGTAAATAATCTGCAAATCTTGAAACATTTGAATCATCAAGTGCTGCTTCAATTTCATCTAAAAGACAAAACGGTGATGGTTTCAAGCTTTGAATCGCAAAAAGTAAAGATATAGCAGTTAAGGCTTTTTCACCACCTGATAATTGCATCATATTTTGCAATTTCTTACCTGGCGGTTGTGCTATTATAGTAATTCCCGCTTCTAAGATATCATCATCTTCTTGTAATTGTATTGTTCCTTTTCCTCCACCAAAAAGTATATTGAACACTTTATCAAATTCAATTCTTATTTGAGCAAATTTTTCACTAAACTGTTTTTTCATTCCTTCGTCTAATTCATCAATTATACCAAGCAATGTTTTTTCAGCAGTTATCAAATCATTTCTTTGTGATGTCAGAAAATCATATCTTTCTACCACTTCTTTGTATTCATCAATAGCATTTACATTTACATCCCCAAGTTCTTTAATGTTCGACTTGATTTCTTGAATAGTCTTTTTGATTATTGGTAGATTATCAAGCTCATCATTTTTAAGAGATATAGCTGCATTATAAGTTAATTCATACTCATTCCACATATAATTTATAAGTGAATCACTATTTTCTTCTAGACGTTCTTTTTGACTATTTAATCTAAAAATTTCTTTATCTAATCTACTTATATTATCAGAAACTTCATCTCTTTTGTCAAAAAATTCTTTATATTCTTTACTTTGAGAATCTTTCGTCTTAGTAATATCACTTATTTCTATCTCATATTTATTAGCTTGTGCATCAAATTCATTGATTTTAGAAATTACATCTATAACTTTTTTTTCGATTTCTAATTCTTCATTTGTTAAAATATCTTTTTCTTTTTGCGTTTCATCAATGTTTTTCTTGATTAATATATTGTTGCTAATCAGTTTCTCGATTTTTTCATTTATAAAGCTAATTTGTTGAAGAAACTTAGATATATCAAGTCTTTTTTCTTCATTCTCTCTTTGATACTTTGATTCTTCTTCTTTTTCTTTTTGCAAACAATTATTAAGTTCTTTAATCTTTTCTTCTGTGAGTAAATTTTTGTCATCAAGTTCTTTTATAGAATCTATAAGTTCTTCTCTGATTTTAGAAATATCACTTAGTTGATAATCCATTTCCTTGTATTCTTTGTCAAAGCCTGTAACAATTTCACTTATTTCTTCTTTTTTATTGCCTGCTTGTTTTAAATTCAAACTAACTGTATTATGTGTTAAATGTAATTGGTTAAGTTTTAATTTCAAATTATCTAAATTAGCATTTGATTCATTAATTATAGTATTGTTTTTCGATATTTTTTCTTTAATGTTTTTGTTTGTTTCAACAATCTGAGCAAGTTTATTTTCGATTTCTTCGATTTCTCTTCTTCTACCCAAAAGATTGCTTGAATTCTTAAATGCCCCACCTGACATCGAACCGCCAGGGTTAATTAGATCACCTTCAAGTGTAACTATTCTAAGAGTGTAGCTATATTTTCTAGCTAACAATAAACCATTGTCAATATTGTCAATAACAATAATTCTTCCTAATAAATATTTAGAAATATTTTCGTAATCTTTATCAGTTTTAACCAAATCACAAGCTAGACCTAATACACCTTTTTCCAAAAATACTTTTTCATTATTGAATCCAGTTTTATTTGCTATGCTGCTTAGAGGTAAAAATGTTGCACGTCCTAGTTTGTTCTTTTTAAGATATTCTATAGTTTCTTTTGCTGTATTTTCATTGTCTGTTACAATGTTTTGAATACTTCCTCCTAAAGCTGTTTCAATGGCTGTTTCATATTTTATTTCAACCTTTATGATATCAGCTACAACTCCAATAATTCCTGGCTTTGTTTCTTTATATTCCATTATTTTTTTGATACTATTTCCATAACCTTCATATCTTTCAGTCATGTTTTTAAGAGATTCTAGTCTCGAATTTTCTTGATGGAATTCTCTTTGTTTTTGTTCGTTTTCTTTTAATAAGATTTTGCCTTCTTCTAAAAGTTCTTTTACCAAACCCTCACAATCTTTTGCATCCTTTGTATTTGATAAAATCAAAGACTCAACATCAACTAGTTCTTTTGATAATTCCTTTATTATGTTTTCTTGTGTGTCAGTATCGTTTTTATATTTTTCAAACTTTTCAGATAATTCGTTTTTTCTCTTATTAATTTGCTCTAACATAGTATCATATCTTTGAAGCTTAGATTTAATGTTTGATTTTTCATTTATTATATCGATAATTATACCTTTATTATGTTCTATTTCTTCTTCATATTTTGATATTTTATTATTTAATTTTAAATGATTATCTTTATTATTTTTTTCATTTTCTAATAGTTCATTTAAATGAATTGTTAACTCTTCTTTTTCTTTTACAAGAGTATCTTTTTCATTTTCATTTGATAAAATGTTTTGATTTAATTCTTCTATTTTTCTATCAAAATTTTCTAATTGTAATTTGTTGAATCTGTGTTTTTCATTTAATAAGGATTTTTCACTCTCAGCTTTTTCTTTTTCAATTATAATAAGATTGAGAGCTTGCTTTTTTTCTTCTAGCAAATCGTTAATTATACTAATTTCATTTTCTAAGCTATTATATGAAGATTTTATTTTTTCTAATGCCTTTGTGTTTTCTTCAAAATCATTTGTTGCTATATTATACTTTTGTTCTATATCCGATAATTGTTTTTTTACATTAGTAATTTCTAACAAAAATAAATTAATATCGTATTTTTTAAGTTCATCTTTAAAGCTCATATATTTCTTTGCTTTTTCAGATTGCTTTAATAACGGATTAACTTGCTTTTCTAACTCTGAAATTATGTCGTTAATTCTAACCAAATTAAGTCTTTCATCTTCTAATTTTTTAAGGGTTATATCTTTTCTTCTTTTAAACTTTACAATGCCTGCTGCTTCATCAAAAAGTTCTCTTCTTTCTTCAGGTCTTCCGCTAAGAATTTTTTCGATTTGCCCTTGCCCAATAATCGAATATCCTTCCTTGCCGATACCTGTATCATAAAACAACTCTGTGATGTCTTTTAATCTACAAATTGATCCATTAATCATGTACTCACTTTCACCTGAACGAAAAAGTCGCCTAGAAACTGTTACTTCTTCATAGTCTATGTTAAGTTCATGATCTGAATTATCTAGTGTTATTGCTACATAAGCAAAACCTAGGGCCTTTCTTGTTTCTGTTCCAGCAAATATAACATCCTCCATCTTAGCTCCACGAAGTTGTTTTATTCTTTGTTCACCTAATACCCATCTAACTGCATCGGCTACATTGCTTTTTCCAGAACCATTTGGACCCACTATTGCAGTAATACCATTGTGAAATTCAAAATTTATCTTATTGGCAAAAGATTTAAAACCTTGCACCTCAATATTTTTCAAATACATTATGACAATTTACCTCTTTTCCTTAGAGCTTCATATGCTGCTGATTGTTCAGCACTTTTTTTGTTCTTTCCAATCCCTTTACCTATTACCTCTTCTCCAAGAAGAACTTCTACTGTATAAGTCTTGTTGTGTCCTGGTCCTTCTTCATTTACAACTCTATATTCTAAGTTTTCTTCATATTTACCTTGAATATATTCTTGTAGTAAAGTTTTTGAATCATGAAAAACAGACATTTTATCTATATCTTTAATAACGAAGGTATCAACAAACTCTTTAGCATGTTTTATTCCTCCATCTAAGTATATAGCACCGATGACTGCTTCAAAAGCATCTGAAATTATGGAATCTCTGTCTCTACCACCTGATAATTCTTCACCTTTTCCAAGTTTTATATACT
The DNA here is from genome assembly GCA_964538805.1 of uncultured Lachnospiraceae bacterium. Taxonomy (GTDB): domain Bacteria; phylum Bacillota; class Clostridia; order Lachnospirales; family Lachnospiraceae; genus CAZIGN01. Next base: position 2,134 of record CAZIGN010000078.1, on the reverse strand, counting down.
TTCCAAGGCTTATTTGTCTTGCTAAAAATGATAAGGATTTTTCGCATACTACACTTGCTCTTGTTTTTGTAAGTTTTCCTTCAGGCATATCTTTGTTCTTAGTATACAAAAAATCACTAACAGTTAATTCTAACACTGCATCACCTAAGAATTCAAGTCTTTCATTGCTTAATAAATGATTCATTTTCTTTTCATTAGCATATGAAGTATGAATCAATGCTTGTTTTAGCAAATCTTTATTATTAAACTTATAATTTATTACTATTTCAAATTCATTTAATAAACTCATCAATACTCCTTTATAATTCAAACACAAACTTCTAACATTTGGTTTACTTATCTTAAAAGAGAATGGACTAATTCATCCATTCTCGATTTATTGTTTGTCTATTAGTTTTCTAAAGCCTTTTTAATTTGTTCAACTGCATCTTGTACAGTTTGGATTGATTCAGCAGCTTCTGTAGAAATCTCAATATCAAACTCTTCTTCAATTCCCATAATGATTTGGAATACGTCTAGTGAATCTGCTCCTAAATCATCTACGAATGTAGATTCTAATTTAATTTCTCCTTCTTCTACGTTAAGTACTTCTGCGATAATTGATTGTAATTTTTCAAATTCCATGTTGTTATCCTTTCTGATTTAAAATATTTTCTTTTATTTTTTCATTAATTTTCTGTTCTTTAAATGTAAGACATTGAATTATTGAATTAGTAACTTCTTTAGCTTTTGCACTTCCATGTGTCTTAACAACTAGTCCGTTAAGGCCAAGTAGTGGGGCTCCGCCATATTCATCTGCTTGAAATGTTTTAAGTGTTTTCTTAAGAGCAGGTTTTATTAAAATTGCCCCAATTTTACTTCTAAATGTTGACATTAGTCCTTCTTTTACTTTTGATAAAATTGTCGCACCTAAACCTTCGTATAATTTTAATATAACATTTCCAACAAAGGCCTCGCAAACAATAACATCTGCATATCCTGATGGAATATCTCTTGCTTCTATACTTCCTATAAAATTAATGTCTGTGCAATTTTTAAGAAGTGGGAAAGTCTCTTTAACTAGAGAATTACCTTTTTCTTCTTCCGCTCCTATATTAACTATTGCAACCTTAGGATTCTTAATTCCTATAACGTTTTCCATATATATAGAACCCATTTTTGCAAATTGTACTAAATGTGTTGACCTAGCATCTACATTCGCACCACAATCTACTAATAATGACACACCATTTTTTGTTGGTATAAGTGGCGCTAAAGGAGGTCTTTCAATTCCCTTAATTCTACCTACAATAACTTGTCCACCTACAAGTATAGCTCCAGAGCTACCTGCAGAAACTAATGCATCTGCTTCTTTGTTCTTTACCATATTCATTGCAACAACTAAAGAAGAATCTTTTTTACTTCTAATTGCACTTACAGGAGGTTCATGTACATCAATTACCTGTGTTGTTGGAATAACAATAAGTCTTTCTTTATCATAAGAATACTTTTCTAATTCTCTTTCAACTAAGTCTTTAGTGCCTAATAGCTTAACTATAATATTCTTATTAATATTAATTGCATCAACAGCACCCTTAACTATCTCTAACGGAGCATTATCTCCACCCATTGCATCAACTGCAACAGTTATTAAATTCTGTTCCATATAACTTCCTTTCACTAACCTTATATTTCATATATTTATAAGGTTATTTTATATTACATACCTTTTATACTATATTTTATTAGTATAATCAATACAATTTTAGAATTTATTTCAACATATATTTTTAAATTTAAAAAAGCCCGTCCCATTTATTAAATAAATGAAACAGACCTTTTATGCATTTTTAAAAATCATACTAGTCTTGAGGAATAATTTCCTTTTTGTTATATGATCCACAGCTTTTACATACTCTATGAGGCATCATTAATTCGCCACACTTGCTGCAATTTACAAGATTTGGAGCAGCCATCTTCCAGTTTGCTCTACGCTTATCTCTTCTACCTCTTGATGATTTGTTCTTTGGACAAATAGACATTGTCACACCTCCTTAAACTATTAAAGCATCTAAACAGAATAAATGCCTATTTCAATCGCATTTACTGATTATACATACAGTGTTCGTATTTGTCAAGCAATTTAGCATTATTT
>CAZIGN010000077.1:0-8450 GCA_964538805.1 uncultured Lachnospiraceae bacterium | reverse complement strand
TCTTATGATAAAGACAAAGATATTTATAAGTTAGAATTTATTAAAGTAGATGATACTAATTCTTTATATATTATGAATGATAATGAAAGAAGTTTCTTTGGAGAAAACATTTATCTTATAAATGGAAGTAAAGGAGATGTACTATTAAACAAGTCAAATATGAAGTCTTTATATGATTCTGTTAACGTAGGAATTCCAGTTGTTATCTATGAATACAAGTAAGAGAGGAAAAAAAATGCCTAGTTCAAATAATTTAGCACTAAGTGATGAAATATTACTTTCTATAGACAAACCCGCCCGTTATATCGGTAATGAGGTTAATATGGTTAGAAAAAATCCAGACGAAATGGATATAAGGTTTGCTATGTGTTTCCCTGATGTATACGAAATAGGAATGTCACATCTAGGTATACAAATCCTTTATGATATGTTTAACCAAATGGACAATGTATACTGTGAAAGAGTTTACTCACCATGGGTAGATCTTGACCTTATTATGCGTGAAAAAAACATTCCTTTATTTGCCTTAGAATCACAAGATAAAATAAAAGATTTTGATTTTTTAGGAATAACTATTCAATACGAAATGTGTTATACAAACATTTTACAAATATTAGATTTAAGCCACATTCCTTTATTAGCTAAAGATAGAGATGAATCCTACCCTATAGTAATTGGTGGTGGACCTTGTACCTATAATCCTGAACCTTTGGCTGATTTTTTTGACCTTTTTTATATAGGTGAAGGTGAAACAAGCTACAAGGCTTTATTAGATACATATAACGAGAATAAAAAAAGCGGAAAAAGTAAGTTGGAATTTTTAAAAAAGGCTGCATTAATACCAGGTATTTATGTTCCATCTCTTTATAGTGTTTCTTATAATGAGGATAAAACAATTAAAGAGTTCAAACCAATTTATGAAGATATACCAGCAAGTATAAGAAAAGAAATAGTAATGGATTTAACTAATACCTTTTATCCTGAAAAACCTTTAGTACCTTTTATTAAAGCTACTCAAGACAGAGTTGTACTAGAAGTTCAAAGAGGTTGTATAAGAGGTTGTCGTTTTTGTCAAGCAGGTTCAGTATATAAGCCTGTAAGAGAAAGAAATGTAGATTATCTAAAAGAGATGGCTGTTAAAATGCTTGAACAAACAGGACATGAAGAGATTTCTTTAAGTTCTTTAAGTACTTCTGATTATAGTAAACTACAAGAGTTACTTCAATTTATGATTACAGATATTAAACCAAAAAATGTAAATATTTCTCTACCTTCTTTGCGTATTGATTCATTTTCATTAAATATTATGAGTAATATTACAGATATTAAAAAAAGTAGTATAACTTTTGCTCCAGAAGCAGGTTCTCAAAGACTTAGAGATGTAATTAATAAAGGCCTTACAAAAGAACAAATAATAAATGGCTGTGATTTAGCATTTAAGAATGGATGGAATAAGGTTAAACTATATTTTATGTTAGGCTTACCTACAGAAACAGATGAAGATGCCTTTGAAATAGCTCAACTTTGCGAAGAAATTGCGGAAAAATATTACGAAATACCAAAGCAAGAAAGAATTGGTAAAGTTAGTATAACTGCAAGTTCATCATTTTTTGTACCTAAACCTTTTACACCTTTTCAGTGGGCACCTATGGCTTCAACTAAGATGTTTATTGACAGAGCAAGAGTTGTAAACAACCAGATGAAAGAATTATTAAATAGAAAAAGTATAAGATATACCTGGCATGGTGCTGAACTTACTGTACTTGAAGGTTTGCTAGCACGTGGTGATAGGACTTTAGGAAAAGTAATTTTAAATGCATACAAAAGAGGAGCAAAATATGACTCTTGGACAGAACATTTTAGTAATGATACTTGGATGAAAGCAATTGAAGAAGAAGGTATTGATATTGATTTTTTCACAACAAGACAAAGAGATTTAGATGAAATATTGCCTTGGGATTTTATTGATATTGGTGTTACTAAAAATTATTTAAAACGCGAATGGGAAACTGCACTTAACGAAAAAGTAACTCTTAACTGTAGAGAAAAATGCTCAGGATGTGGTGCTACAGTGTTTAAAGGAGGTGTTTGCTATGAAAGTTAGAGTTAAATTCGCAAAAAAAGGTGTTATGCGATTCATCGGACATCTAGATATAATGCGTTATTTTCAAAAAGCAATTAGACGAGCAAAGATTGACATAGCATATTCTGAAGGATTTAGTCCTCATCAGATAATGTCTTTTGCCTCTCCATTAGGCGTAGGACTTACAAGCAGTGGCGAATATTTCGACATTGAATTAAAATCTACCTTATCCTCTGAAAAAATGGTTTCTCTTCTTAACGAACAAATGGTAGATGGAATGGAAATCATTAGCTTTAGATTATTAAAAGAACCTGTCAAAAATGCAATGTCTTGTTTGGCAGCCGCAGATTATAACGTGACTTTATTAAATTCTAACACTTTAAGATTTGAAGAATTTATGAATCAAAAAAGCATAGTTATTATTAAGGAAACAAAAAAATCCGAATGTGAAGTTGATATAAGACCAATGATATTTGATTATAAAATAATTTCAGACAATCAAATATTTTTAAAACTTGCTACAGGTAGTAGTGAAAATCTTAAACCTGATTTAGTTTTAAAAGCTTATTTTACTTGGTTAAATCTTGACTTTGACTCTATAAAATACTTAGTTGAAAGACTTGAGTGTTATATGTTAGAAGATAATAAATATATAAGTTTAGAAGAAATGGGTGAAGTAATTGAAGGGTAAGTTATTAATAACTAGGTATAAATCTCAGATTTTAACCTGTATTTTTAAGGATAGTAAAATTATTGAATTAAAACTATCTAATGACAATAAGCCTTATAACATTGGTGATATTTATGTTGGAAAAGTAAAAGATGTCAAAAAAAATATTAATGCTGCATTTATAGAGTTTAAAAAAGATCAAATAGGTTTTTTTTCGCTTGATAGTAATTCGATTAAATCTCTTTTGCCAAACGATCTAGTAGTTGTACAAGTAACTAAAGACAGCTTAAAATCTAAGATGCCCTATTTAAAGAGTGATATTAACCTTGTTTCAAGAAATGTTATATTAAATGCTTATTCAGAAGGTGTAAGTTTTTCATCAAAAATAAGTGATACAAGTTGGAAAAATTCCATATCTAGCGAATTAAATAAACTTTTACCAAAAAATACTAGCCTGTTAATAAGGACAAATGCTTATGATTTGACTCAAAACAACTATGAACAAGGAATTGATTTGATAAAAGATGAAATCAAACATCTTCTAATTGATTTAGAAGATATTAATACTAAAGCAAGGTATTATAAAAAATTCTCTCTTTTACATAGTGGTGAATGTGATTATTTAAAAGACATTAAAGATGCTTATATCTCAGATATAGATGAAATATTAACTGATGACGAGAGTGTATATAATAGTATTAAAAAATATCTTAGTCTTAATGAATATAATAAAATAGATATACGATACTACAATGATAAAAATGTTTCTCTAAATATTTTATATGGAATAGAAACAACCATTAAAAAGGCTACTTCTAAAAAAGTTTGGCTTAGTTCTGGTGCCTATATTATTATAGAATATACTGAAGCCCTAACAGTTATAGATGTTAATTCTGGAAAGACCGATATAAATAAATCTAAAGCAGCTTCGACATTAGCAATAAACTTAGAGGCCGCTAAAGAGATTGCATATCAGATAAGACTTAGAAATATTACTGGAATAATAATAATAGATTTTATAGGTATGAACTCTGAAGAACAACGTTCTTTGCTTATTAGTTCGATAAAAGACCTGATAAAATCAGATCCTATAAAAACTCAATTTATTGATATTACAAAACTAGATTTAGTTGAACTTACAAGAATGAAAATAAGAATGCCTTTACATGAACAAATACAAAAAATGTTTGACAATCATAGTTGAATATGCTAATATTTAACGGTATGCCGCACAATTAGGTTGAAAAGCGTTAAAGAATAAAAGTAATTTTATTGATTTAAACACCAAAATTGGCGAGTAATGTAAGTAGGAGGTGCCGTATGTACGCAATTATTGCAACAGGTGGTAAACAGTACAAAGTTTCTGAAGGCGATATCATTAAAGTTGAAAAACTTGGTGTTGAAGCTGGCGAAACAATTAAATTTGATCAGGTTTTACTAGTAAGTGATAGCGAAGTTAAAGTTGGAGATCCAGTTATTGCTGGAGCAACAGTTGAAGCTGATGTTATTGGTGAAGGTAAAGCAAAAAAAGTTATCGTTTACAGATACAAAAGAAAATCTGGATATCATAAGAAAAATGGTCATAGACAACAGTTCACTGCTGTTAAAATCACTAAGATTAATGCTTAGTAAAAGACAATATTATGATTAGAGCAACTTTTAAAAATGACTTTAAAGGAATCATAAAAGAATTCAACTTAATAGGACATGCTAATTACAAAGAAAGTGGTAAAGATATAATCTGCTCTGCTGTATCTGTTTTAGCTATTAATACAATTAATTCTATATCTGAATTTACTAATGACAAACTCATTGTAGATACAGACGAGGATACTGGCTTTTTAAGTTGTAAATTCATAGATGAACCTTCAAAAGAATCGATTTTACTCATAAATTCTTTAATACTTGGTTTAACAACTATTAAAGATTCTTATGGAAAGAAATACTTACAGATAACAACCAAGGAGGTGTAAGATATGTTAAAGATGAACCTTCAATTATTCGCTCATAAAAAGGGTGTTGGTTCTACTAAGAACGGTAGAGATTCAGAATCTAAAAGATTAGGTGCTAAAAGAGCTGATGGTCAGTTCGTAAAAGCTGGTAACATTCTATATAGACAACGTGGAACAAAGATTCATCCTGGCGTTAATGTTGGCCGTGGTGGAGACGATACTTTATTTGCATTAACTGACGGAATCGTTAGATTCCAAAGAAAAGGCAGAGATAAAAAACAGGTATCAATCGTTCCTGTAGCTGAATAATTTAGTTCTTAAGGCTTCAATCCAATAGGTTTGAAGCCTTTTTTCCACAAAAAGTTTTATTATTTAGCATTTAAATTCGAAAGGTTATGGTGCATTATGTTTGCAGATCGTGCAAAAATTTTTATAAAATCCGGTAAAGGTGGCGATGGTCACGTAAGTTTTAGAAGAGAATTATTCGTAGCGGCTGGCGGTCCTGACGGTGGAGACGGCGGTACTGGCGGTAGTATTATATTTGAAGTAGATAAAGGTCTTAACACATTAGGTGAGTTCAGACATGTTAGAAAGTACTGTGCAACTCCTGGTGATGATGGACAAAAAGCTAATAGACATGGAAAAAACGGTGAAGACCTTATTATAAAAGTTCCTGAAGGAACAGTTATTAAAGAATCAGAAAGCGGTAAAGTTATTGCCGATATGTCTGGTGATAATATGAGAGAAGTTATATTAAAAGGCGGACGTGGTGGAAAAGGTAATAGTCACTATGCTACACCTACAATGCAAGTTCCTAAATATGCTCAACCAGGAAGAAAAGCTACTGAACTTACGGTTGATTTAGAGCTGAAAGTTATAGCAGACGTAGGCCTTGTTGGATTTCCAAATGTAGGAAAATCAACATTTTTATCTAGAGTATCAAATGCAAAACCAAAGATTGCTGATTATCATTTTACAACTCTTAATCCTAATTTAGGTGTAGTTGATCTTGAAGGTGCAAACGGATTTGTAATTGCTGATATTCCAGGATTGATTGAAGGTGCTTCAACGGGCATTGGTCTAGGACACCAATTTTTAAGACATATTGAAAGAACGCGTGTTATAATACATATGGTTGATGCTGCTAGTGTTGAAGGCAGAGATCCTATTGAAGATATTAACATTATTAATAATGAATTAAAAAGCTATAATGAAAAATTATTAGACTTACCACAAGTAATTGCAGCTAATAAGATCGATGCAATTTATGACGAGTCTGTATCTTGGTTAGATAAAATCAAAAATGAATTTGAACCAAAAGGAATAAAAGTATTCCCAATATCTGCGGCAACAGGCAAAGGATTAAAAGAGTTACTTTATGAAGTTAATAACATTTTAGCAACTATAGATAAAGAGCCTATAATTTTTGAAAAAGAATTCTTCCCTCATCAATATAATGATATGCCTGATGAGCCATATGAAGTTATTAAAGTAGAAGAAGGTTTTTATTCTTTAGAAGGACCAAGAATAGAGCGCATGCTTGGTTATACTAATTTAGAATCAGAAAAAGGCTTTCTGTTTTTCCAAAAGTTTCTTAAGGATAACGGTATTCTTGACGAACTTGAAAACCTTGGAATACAAGAAGGCGATACAGTTAAAATATATGGTCATGAATTTGACTACTATAAATAATGGAGGTAATTATGACAAGCAAGCAACGTGCATATTTAAAGAGTCTTACAAATGACATGAAACCAATTTTTCAAATTGGAAAATCTAGTTTAACACCTGAAATAACTGAAGCTATAAGCGAAGCTTTAGAGGCTAGAGAATTAATAAAAGTTAGTGTTTTGAAAAACTGTGCGGATGACCCTAAAGTTATCGCAGAAATAGTAGCTGAAAGAACACATTCAATAGTTGTATCTGTAATTGGTAAAAAGATTGTTCTTTATAAGGCTGCAAAAAAACCAAAGATTATAATATAAAGAATTGTGAGGGTTTATATGAATAATACAAATAGGAGTGTTAGAAAAATTGGAATTCTTGGAGGTACTTTTGATCCGATTCACCTAGCCCATATCAGTATAGCAAGTGCTGCCTATAAAAAATACAAGCTTGAAAAAGTTCTTGTTATGCCTTCAAATTCACCACCTCATAAGAAAAACAGCACTATTTCAAATGCATCAGTACGCTCTGATATGATAAAATTAGCAATAAAAGATAAAAAAGAGTTTGAATTTTCTGATTTTGAATTAAAGCGTTCTGGTATAATATATACAGCTGAAACATTGGCTTTATTAAAAGCAGAAAATCCTAACGATATTTACTATTTTATTTTAGGAGCAGACTCATTAAAAAGCATAGATAATTGGTATAAACCTGAAGTTATATTTAAAAATGCAAAAGTAGTAGTTGCTGACAGACCTTCTAATCTCTCAAAGACAGAATTACTTGATATGATTAAGGAAATCGAAATAAAATACAAAACAGTTATTAACAGAATGAATCTAATTCCTGGAGATATATCATCCTCTAAGATTAAAGAAAATATCAAAAAAAACAAAGATGTTTCAAGCTACCTAGATCCTCTTGTTTATTCATATATAAAAGAGAATAACCTATATTTATAAAGTCTGGCGGTGAAAAAATGTTAGCAAACCTAAAAAAAGAACTTAAATCTTTATTAGACAAAAAAAGATATGAACATTCTATTTCTGTTTCGTATATTAGTGTTGCCTTAGCTATGAGATATGATGCAGATATAAGAAAAGCAGAAGTAGCGGGTCTTTTGCATGATTGTGCAAAGGGACTTAGTGATACAGTTATTTTTAAGAAATGTGAAAAATATAACATTACTATCAATGAATATGAACGTTATAATCCATCTATACTTCATCCTAAACTTGGAGCATATATGACTATGGATAAGTTTAATATTGATGACAAAGAGATTATATCCGCTATATTAAATCATACAACAGGTAATGCTGATATGGATTTACTAGACAAGATAATTTTCGTTGCTGATTATATTGAACCTAGAAGGCATAAAGCTGCTAACTTAAACGAAATCAGAAAGATAGCCTTTTTAGATATAGATGAAGCAGTGTTTATGATTTTAAGAGATACAGTTAGTTACCTAGAAACAACAAATAAAGAAATAGATACAAGATCTCATAGCGCTTTAGAGTTTTATGAGAAAATACATAATCAAAAGAAAATGGAGAATATTTAAATGGATAAAAACAATTCAAAGTTAATGGCAGATATCGTATATGCTGCTCTTGATGACAAAAAAGGTATAGATATTAAAGTTATTGATATTAGTTCTATATCTGTTATTGCTGATTATTTTATAATTGCAGGCGGAAGCAATCAAAACCAAGTAAAAGCAATGGCAGATAATGTTTCAGATGAATTAGCAAAAAACGGCTTTGTCAACAAAAAAACTGAAGGGTATAACACTGCAAATTGGATTCTTATGGATTACAATGATGTGGTAGTACACATTTTCAATCAAGAAGACAGACTATTTTATGATCTTGAAAGAATTTGGAGAGATGGTAAGTATATAGAATATAATCAATCTAACTAATTCTATCTTAATTATATTAACAATATTAAAAAACAAGCATTTTAGTGTTTGTTTTTTTTTACATTTTTTTGACACATTATCATCACATTTTTAACACACTTTTAGTTTATAAATAATTAATAACATAACAAATGAAAGGTCTGGCAATGT
>CAZIGN010000076.1:3355-8845 GCA_964538805.1 uncultured Lachnospiraceae bacterium | reverse complement strand
GAGTGTGCACTATGATTAGCGAATTATTATATAACCATATCGAATTGTGTCGCCTTATATATAAAGGTAAAAACATTGAAATAAGCTCGTATATCGAGAACATCAACAAAGATTTAGAAGAATTAAACCTTTATGAAAAAAAAATATATCTTAACAATCTAAATATAGCCATATACAATTACATTCTTTACAAAGAAAACCTTTCTTTACATAGTGTATGTAATCTAAATGATACAAAAATAAGCAAGTTAGATTCCTCAAATTATAATTTTATACTTTTATCAATAATAGAGTCATACCTTACTAGTAGCGAATATAACAAGAAAAGAATAAAGAATCCAAACATCTTAAAAGCTATTGATTACATTGAATCTAATATTGAAAATGTTATAACTCTTGATATTGTAGCAGATAACCTAAAGATTAATAAATGTTATCTTTGTGATATTTTCAAAAAAGAAATGGATACAAGTTTTAATGATTATGTAGGTGAGAAAAGAATAAATCTTGCAAAGGATTTATTAAAAAATACTGACTTTGCTATCACAAAAATAGCCCAAATGTGTGGTTTTAACAATTATTCATATTTTAGTACTTACTTTAAAAAGATTACGGGTATCACTCCTAATAATTATAAAAAACACAAAACCTCTACACCTATAAAAAATTAAACTGACCCACATATGGTAGAAATTAATGTGTCCAGGATACTGGGTACATATCAACTTCTAACATAAGGGAGTCAGTTTTTTTATATTAGTTTTTTATTAATTATTATATTCAAGTATAAATTATTATAAACTTGAGTTTAATAAATTTTATAAATAGTCTACTGCTGCTCTTTCGATAGGTAATCCTTTTTTATAACGAAGGATAAATTCATCAAAGCCTGCAACGTCTTTAGCATTAGGAGTGATTTCTTCACCTTTATCTGAACCAAATACTTTGTCTGCTAAGTACTGATCAAGTGTTTCGCCATCTTTCTTATTAGCCATAAATGAAGCAAGTAATGCAATACCCCAAGCTCCACCTTCACCTGCTGTTTCCATAACTGATACAGGAGAATTTATAGCTGCTGCAACAATACTTTGTCCAACACCTTTAGTTTTAAATAGTCCGCCATGTCCTAATACAGAATCAACTTTTACGCCTTCTTCTTTAATAAGGATATCAAGACCAATCTTTAAAGCTCCAAGAGCAGTAAATAAATTAACTCTTATAAAGTTAGCAAGGTTAAAGTTGCTATCTGGTGTACGAACAAATAATGGACGTCCTTCTTCAAATCCAGTAATATGCTCACCTGAGAAATAATTATAAGCCAATAAACCGCCACATTCTGCATCGCCTTCTAAAGCTTTGTTATATAATGTAGCAAATATCTTGTTCATATCTACTTCCATACCATAAGCTTGTGCGAATTCTTTGAAAATATTAACCCAAGCATTAAGGTCTGATGTACAGTTGTTACAGTGAACCATACCTACTAAATTACCTGTTGGTGTAGTTACTAAATCAATCTCTTCATGAACTTTTGAAAGATCCTTTTCTAATACTACCATAGCAAATACAGATGTACCTGCTGATATATTAGCTGTGCGCTTAGAGATACTGTTAGTTGCTACCATACCTGTTCCAGCATCACCTTCTGGAGGGCAAAGCATAATACCTGCTTGTAAGTTGCCAGTAACGTCAAGTAATTTAGCACCTTCTTGTGTCAATGTACCAGCTTTTTCACCAGCCACTAATACTTTTGGAAGAATATCTTCTAATTTCCAGCCAAACTTTTTATCAGCTATTAATTCATTAAACTGATTAACCATTGTTTGATTGTAATTCTTTTTATCAATATCAATTGGGAACATACCTGATGCTTCGCCAATACCTAATACTTTTTCACCAGTTAATTTCCAGTGGATGTAACCTTCTAATGTAGTTTGGAAATCAATATCCTTAACGTGTTCTTCGTTATTTAAAATTGCTTGATATAAATGAGCAATACTCCATCTTTGTGGAATCTGATAGTTAAATAATTCTGTTAATTCAATAGAAGCTTTTTCAGTTATAGTGTTTCTCCAAGTACGGAAAGGAACTAAAAGTTCTCCTTCTTTGTTAAATGGCATGTAACCATGCATCATAGCACTAAAACCTATAGCACCTAAATTAGTTATAGTCTCGTCATACTTTTCTTTAACTTCGTTTGCCATATTCTTGTAAGCATCTTGAACACCATTCCATATTGCATCTAAGCTATATGTCCAAATGTTGTTAACTAATTGATTCTCCCATTCATGACTTCCTGAAGCAATTGTTAAATTATCTTCATTAATAAGAACTGCTTTAATACGTGTTGAACCAAATTCTATACCAAGAACAGCTTTTCCGCTTGCAATGGTATTCTTAACGTTATTAATCTCTAAACTCATCAGAGCATCCTCCTTAAAACAATAGTTTTAATATATTTCATCAGTCTTTAGTTTACACTAAATCACCTTACTTTTCAAGAAGTTTAAAATGTTTTAGGAGTTTTTAGAACTTAGTGTTTTCGCCATTTTGAATCTTTTTAACCTTAAAGCATTTAATACTACAAATATACTACTTACGCTCATAGCTGCCGCTCCAATCATAGGAGATAACTTCAAATCAAAGGCATAATAAAATGCTCCAGCTGCAATTGGTATGCATATAACATTATAAAAGAATGCCCAGAATAAGTTTTGCTTAATGTTTTTTAAAACAGCTTTACTTAAACTGATTGCAGTAACTGCGTCTAAAAGATCATTTCTAATTAATATTGCATCTGCACTTTCAATAGCAATATCACTTCCTGCACCAATTGCTATTCCAACATCAGCTTTAGCAAGCGCTGGTGCATCATTTATTCCATCTCCTATCATAGCCACTATTTTCCCTTGTGCTTGTAGTGATGCTATATGTTTTTCTTTATCTTCTGGCATAACTTCAGCTATAACTGTGTTAATACCAAGCTTTTTTCTTATCGTTTCTGCTGTGTTTTTATTATCACCAGTTAACATAACGACATCAATTTTCATTTTATGGAATAGTTCAATAGCTTTTTTACTAGTTTCTTTTTCGACATCTGCAACAGCTATTACACCTATAATTGCTGTATCAATCGCAAATACCACAGGAGTTTTTCCCTGTTTTTGAAGTTCTTCCATTAAGCTTTCAATAGCTTTTGTTTTAATACCATTATCCTCTAATAATTGAATACTACCTGCAAAACAAGTGTTTCCCTCTATATTTCCTCTAACACCTTTTCCAAATATCGCCTTAAAGTCTTCAACCTTCATAGGCTTTATATCAAAATGTTTTGTATAATCAACAATAGCTTTTGCAATAGGATGTTCACTAAGATTTTCTAGTCCTGCTGCTATTGACAACAATCTGCTTTTATTAACATTCATTTCTTTTACATCTGTAACAACTGGCTTTCCTGTAGTTATAGTTCCTGTTTTATCAAGTACAACAACATCAATGTTATGTGCAATTTCTAAGGCTTCTCCAGATTTGATAAGAATACCATTTTCTGCACCCTTACCTGTTCCAACCATAATTGCTACGGGGGTTGCAAGCCCTAGAGCACAAGGGCAAGAGATAACTAGTACTGCTATTGACATTGATAATGCAAATTCAAATGACTCTCCTAGTAATATCCAGGTTATGCCTGAAACTATCGCAATCAAAAAAACTATTGGTACAAATACACTAGAAATCTTATCTGCTAACTTGGCAATCGGAGCTTTTGTACTGCTTGCTTCTTCAACAAGATTGATAATCTTACTTATAGTTGAATCTTCGCCTACATGTTCTGCTCTAAACTTAAGATAACCTGATATATTAATTGTTCCAGATATAACTTTTTCTCCTACTGTTTTTACAACTGGAATACTCTCTCCTGTAATTGCTGATTGGTCAACATCGGTACTTCCTTCTATAATAATTCCATCAGCTCCTATAGCTTCACCAGGTTTTACAATTATTATATCTCCTTTAACTGCATCTATAAGATCAATTTCTTCTATTATTCCATCTCTCTCAACAGTTATTGTCTGTGGTGCTAGCTTCATAAGTTTCTGAACTGCTTCTTTAGTTTTTCCTTTTGACCTTGTTTCTAAATATTTTCCCATAGTAATTAGAGTTAGAATCATACCTGCAGTCTCAAAATACAAATCATGAGCATAACTTTCTACAACTACTAAATCTCCATGTCCTAAACCATAGCCTATTCTATATATTGCAATTATACCGTATAAAAGAGATGCTCCTGCACCTATTGCAATAAGACTATCCATATTAGGGCTTCTTTTGAGTAAACTTTTAAACCCACCTGTGAAATATTTTTTATTCGCAATTACAATTGGCATTGTTAGTAAAAATTGCGAAAAAGTTAATATAATAGCATTTTCATTTCCATAAAAAATATTATGAATAATCTTTGGCATCGGGATACTAATCATTTGATGAATCATATGCCCCATGGCCAAATACATTAAAGGTACTAAAAAAATCACCGATATAACTAATCTTTTTTTAGATTTTTTAATCTCTAGCTCTATTATATCTTCTTTTTTATTCTTATCTTTGTTACTATTTTCTTCTTTCTTAAAATCTTCAATTCCAAAACCTATATTAGTTACAGCATCTTTAATCTTTTCTTTATTAGTAATGCTTTCATCATATACTACAAACATAGAATTAGTAAGAAGATTAACGCTAGCCTCACTAACGCCATCTAGGTTATTAGTTGTTTTTTCGACACTTGAGGAACAAGCCGAACAGCTCATACCAGTAACTATAAATTTATCTCGTCTCATAACAATACCTATGCATAACAAAGAATCAACTTTATTATTAGCATCCTTTCTTTTTTTCGTTTACAATTTAGCAAATTCTTAAATTGCTTTTCTTAATGATTTAGCGAAGCGGCTATGTATAGATTAAGCATTAATTTAATTAACTATCTACTTCATCAAATTTTTAAATGTAGCTAACAACTCATCTATAACTTCTTCGTTACCATTTTTTATCTCATCAACCACGCATGTTTTAATATGGTCTGCCATGATAGTTTTATTAAAACTATTAATTGCTGCAGCAACGGCACTAGCCTGAGTAATAATATCTACACAGTATCTATCTTCTTCAAGCATTTTTTTGACACCCCTAACCTGACCTTCTATAATACATAATCTTTTAAGAAGCGCTTTATACTCTTTTTCATCTCTTTTTTTAGTCTTATCTGCACACTTAATACAATTTACCTTTTCCTCTAATACTTCGCTACTAAATAAATCTTTTTCTACCATCTTTTTTTCCTCCTTATTATTTTTAATAAATACTATTTAAATTAGATTGTCAAAAAGCATACCCACAAGGGTATGCCTCTATATTACTTCCAAAATAATTTATAGTCAACAAATTTATTTTTATTTAAGATTTAAATCAAGTATTTTCCATACACCTCAAGCT
>CAZIGN010000076.1:0-3255 GCA_964538805.1 uncultured Lachnospiraceae bacterium | reverse complement strand
CAAGATCTAATAAAAATGCGTATAGATTATGCAAAACATTTGATTTCAACCACAGATATCTCCATTTCAAATATTTCAAATATGTGTGGCTATAATAACGAAATTCATTTTTACAGACAATTTAAAAAGCTTGAGGGATGTTTACCCTCAAGCTTTAGGAAGTTATAAATTATATTTTATATTTTTCTTAATTATATTCTATCTTCTAAGTCATATACAACAGAATCTCTTATGTTTGCAGTATTCTCATCTAACATCTTGCGAACCTCTTTATATTTAACACTAATAATTCTTGCAGCTAACAAGCCTGCGTTCTTTGCGTTGTTAATGCCTACTGTTGCTACAGGTACTCCACCTGGCATCTGAACAATTGACAATAAAGAATCAAGACCTTCAAGAGCTTTTAGCTTTACAGGAACTCCAATAACTGGGATGTTAGTTAATGCCGCAACCATTCCTGGCAAATGTGCCGCACCACCTGCTCCTGCTACTATCACTTCAATACCTCTATCAGATGCTGCTTTTGCGTATTCATACATTCTTTCTGGTGTTCTGTGTGCCGATACAACCTTAATCTCATATGGAATATTAAACTGTTCCATAACTAATGTTGCAGCCTTCATAACTTCAAGATCCGAATCACTTCCCATTATTATTGCTACGATTGGATTATCTAATTCACTCATAAACTCATTACCCATATAAATACCTATGCTCTACTTATAAACTTAATATAGATTTTATAAATAGTGCATTTTTCCTTTCTTTCTAAAAATAATATAGATTAATTTGTCATATATTTATTTGCTATATATTTATTGGCTATATATTCATCAGCATATGTTTATTGGTTATACACTTATTTTTTATACAAGCTATGTATAAAAGCAAGAAGTTTTTTAGCCAAGACTTCCTCTTATACGTCCCATTTTTATTATCCATTCGTTAAGTATTTTTTGTTCTTCAGCACTATCTCCAAAGAGTTCGTTTTGTTTGCCTAATAAATGTAGAATAATTGGTCTTGTTGATTTTAAAAGTGTGTGATAAAGTTCATCTTCATGTTCTTCAGAATCATCTTTTGCTATATTTAAAAGCTCACATGCTAAATTATAATCATTCTCGTATTCTTTTCTAGCTTCTTCATCTACAATACCTTTTGATATTTTTACATTAACATATTTAGCTGCATATGTTAAGTCTACTTTTAATTGTGGATAGAATTCTAGAAGTTTCTCCATAGCATTTTCGCCAAACTTTTCTTTAATTTCTAGAAGCCCTCTTCCAACACCTAAAAATTCTGGTGGTAAACCAAGAGTATACATAGATGCTGTAAATGATATGGCACGTGGAACTGCACACTGTACATTTATATCTATTGCAGCTAATTCTTTTTTTAGAGTTTCATCTTTTACAAGCTCAATAACTCCATCCATATCCGCAATTTCTCTTATATATTCTAAACCTTTTTTTGTGCTAGATAATCTGTCACGATTCTTAGGAATAAAACCAGATATACTTTCAACAGTCTTAATTGTTTTTAAGAAAGTTGACATATAATTTTTTGTAAATATTCCTATATATTCTTTCATCAAACTTATATCTTCATCTGCAAATTCTCTTTTTGCTTTTTTTCCAGATAGTTCTTTTAATTTATTTACAACCTCTTTTGGTGCCTCTTCTCCGTGGTCGTATCTTAATCCTGATTGAATTGTAAATGTTTTCACACCTGCATATGTTTCATACATGCTTTCAACAGTGTCCTTTGTTAAATGTCCTCTAAATGGAAGTGAACCACATCCTAAGATTGGTGCTACTTCAACGTTGTTTTCTTCACCCCATGCAATTGAACTACTGATTGCTATCATTAAAGATAAAACTGAAGGTATCATTCCATAAGACATAGCTGAATCAGATCTCGCAAACATAATTCTTATGTTGTCTACTTTACAACCTTTTTCAATTGTGTCTTTATAATATTCATCAAGTATATCTACCACATTAACTAGTGATGGTACATCTTCAACTAGTGGTATTACTCTAATACTATTTAATGGTAGCTGTATGTCATAGTTTTTATTTCCAAGTTCAATAACTGAGTTAATTCTTTCTTGAATCTGTATAACTTCGTGACCAGTTTCAATCATTGGTACTATAGTTTCAACTATCGCTTGATCTTTTGATGTAGCAAACGCTAGAATATTTGTCTCTACTAATGACATAATACTCATTAATTGTCTAAACATTGGTTCTTTTTTTGTATTAGGAATTCTTGGTGTAATAAGTACATCTTTTCCCGGGATGACACCTTTGTTTAAAAGTTCTAAAACTATTTGAGATGTTTGATGATAAGGTGTTAATTTACCTTCAAAATCAATCATTATTTCTTCTATACCAAGTCCACCCTCTTCTTGAGTTGTAAGACATTCAATCGCTTCATCTGGCTCTTGTTGAATAGTGATATATTTGTCTGCGTTGTCAGGGTGCTGTGTTGCCATACTGCTTGGGTATTTCCTCATACATTTCCTCCGTTTTTTAATCGTTTACAGGTACAAATTCTAATTTATCTAACGCTGTTTTTGCCTTTACATCGGCAATAGCAAGACTTTCTCCTAAAGCTGTAATATGACCAAGTTTTTGGCCAGGTCTTCCTTCTGGTTTTCCGTATAAATGCAAGTGAGCATCACTCGTATTTAATAAAGTTTCTATTCCAGTAAGATTGTACTTTCCTGAAATATCCTGATTTCCAAGAATATTATACATCACACATGGATGTCTTAGTTTTGTAGAACCAAGAGGCATTCCAGTTAATATTCTTATTACTTGCTCGTATTGTGATGATATACAAGCTTCTATTGTATAATGACCTGAATTATGTGGTCGTGGAGCTATCTCATTTACAAGAACCCTATCGTTTTTATCTACAAAGAATTCTATACAAAAAAGTCCATAATCTTTAAATGCATTTATAACTTTTTCACTTATCTCTTCTATTTTTTTCGCAACTTCAACTTTTATCTCAGCTGGTATTAATGATTTTATAAGAATACTATTCTTATGATGGTTATCTGCTACTGGATAAACTACAGTTTTCTCTTCATTTCTAGCAATTAATACAGAAACCTCTTTAGTAAATTCTATGAATTCTTCAACCATTACATCGGATCCATAAAATGTTTTATATGCTTCTTTTAGCTTTGACTCATCATCAATTACTATATTACCTTTTCCGTCATATCCACCTTTACAAGTTTTGAA
>CAZIGN010000075.1:0-8869 GCA_964538805.1 uncultured Lachnospiraceae bacterium | reverse complement strand
CTCAACATTCCACTGTGTTTAGATTTCATCATGTACTTAAATAACCGTGTATATTAAGCTGTTTTTTGAACGATTTCTGTCGTTCCAGCTTTTTCTATAGTTTCACTTATAAAATTTCTTATCGTAAGTCTATATTTTGTTCTATAATCTGTATCTCTACCTATTTGTCAATCCCCCCTTAAATATACCTTAATGAACATCGACAATTTATAGGAAATTTGATGTAGGATCCTCTTGTATTCCTATAATATCTCTGTCTAGCCATTTTTCACTTCGCGTTTTAAAAATCACAACTGAATCTAGATGATCTCGAATCTCTTTATCTATACTTTTTCGAAGCTCAAACAATTGTGCTTTAGTAACCTCACCTTCAAATACTGAATTTTGCACATGTCTTAAATATTTTTTACATATTTTGTAGACTCTTCGCCAAACTCTTTGACCATTATCAATTAACGATATATCATATACTAATATAATATACATTTTAATCACCACCAAATACGAAATGCGTTATAGTTTTTCTCTCCAATAAGATGCTTAATTATTTTGTATCCTTCAAGTCTCATTAAGTATCGATAACTAACTTCTCTGTTAAGATCCTTATGTTTTAATATTCTCTTTAATTTGTCATCAAATTCTTGCAAAACTATTTGTGAACCTTCTTTCGTTAAATGAAGATTATTTAACTCTTTCATAAAGTGTTTCTCTTGTATCTGCTTTTTGTTTAACAGCTTAAATATTAATCGGTCAGCAATTAAAGGCTTGAATATTTCAGCTACATCTAAACTTAAAGAAAATCTGCGGCTAGAAGGTTCATGAAGATAACTAATGGTAGGGTTTAATTGTGTCACATATAATTCAGATAAAACCGCACTATACACCAGGCTATTCGTAAAGGATATCAATGTATTCACGATATTATCCGGTGGCCTTTTAACTCTAAGAAAGAATTCATACTTATTATCTAATATAATCTCCCATGCAGAATAATATACTTTCCGTATATTCCCTTCGATCCCCATCAATTTTCCTATCGTATCTTGCGAAGAGATTTCCTTTCTTAAAAAGTTAATTTCTCTCATATATTTCTCTAGGTCTTTTCCCCTGCTATTGTAATATCTCAAATTTCTATAGATATTATCAGCAGCTGCACCAACAAACTCTTTAGCTATATCTAAACGTTTGCCTTCATTTGTATAGTGTTCCACCTGTTTGATTAAAAGTTCTCCAGACACTTTACTTTGTCTAGGAAACAGTGTGCATGTATAATAATCATAATAATTAAAAAAATGTACAAGTATTCCATTTTTAGATAAAAAATTTATTATCTTTGTATTTATTGTTACTTCACCAAAAAGATAGATATTATCAATTCTTTCAATCGGTAAATCTTTTGTTTTTCCATCACTGAACACAAATTGAATCGTATCGTCCTTTCTTTTTAATGTACCGCTATTATAGATATAAATACTCTCTTTCATAATAACTCCTATATCCAGCAAAGATCATGATAAGCACAATTCTTGCATATAGCCAGTTTTTTCATTTTTGGCGGGGAATCTAAATTAATAATTCTTTTAATTTCCTCTATCATTCCATCAAGTTTACATTTATCCTCTTGAGTTAATAAGATCTCTTTCGTCTTTCGTATTAAAGGGTAATCTATCTGCCCTGTAACTCCATCTACCCCTTCCTTTTCCAAGTAATAGATATAGTATTTTACCTGCCAGATAGATGCCTCTTCTATCTTTTTACTTTTTTTCACTTCATGAATTATTCTTTTCTCTTTAATAAAATCAATATTTATTTCATCCCGAATATTTATATGCTTGTCTTCTTTTCCATATGCTGATTCATCTAATGCTTTTCCTATTTGAACATTTTCGTTTAAATATTCTAATTCTATCTTTTTACAAGAATACCAAAGTTTTCTTTTGCAAACGGTGCAATAATAAATCATAATACCAGTTATTTTCATAATCTTTACCTCTAGAAAAAATTTGTAAACTCATCTTTTTTCTCTTCAACAGTTATGGATTTATTCTCTTCTAATACTCTCTTCGAAAACCCTTTTTCAAAAGAGTATTCACAGTCTACTACTTTTATATTCAATCTCTCTGGTATTCGGCTTGTCCATTCTTTATCGATGTTTATTTTATAAAGATCATATTGACCGATTTGAACCACATATTGTTCTAATTTCTCTTTTAAATCACTACGTTTTAAATATAACTTTCTCTTCTGTTCTTTTGTTAATTTTTGTTTTTTATCTCTTGCTTCTTTGTAAGCTCTGTCTATTTCTACAAAACCATCTAATATTAATTCAATTCGCTGCTTGTCTTCTCCCTGAATGACCTCTAATGGAATAATAGAAAAGGAAATTATATTTCTAAACCGATTATCGACTTGCATATGCGGAGTATCATTATCTTGCAATTTACTGACATAGTCATAATAATCCCAATACTCTGCAATAAAACCAGATTCTTCTTCTCTAAGATTCTCAGTAGTTAAGTATTTGTTAATCAGTTTGTTTTTATCGCTTTCATTTAATATTCCTTCTTTAAAATCAAGTAAAGCTTTTTTACTAAGTGAATAAATTCCCTTATCAATAAAACCTCTATCCCCATGAATCAGTATCCTAGGACTAATTTCTGTATAAACATAAGCATTTATTTCTGCCGCTGATTTGACACCTTTTCTATTAATTCTTCCTAACCTCTGGAAAAAACCTGTTAAATCTGATAATTCTGTAAACAAGTAATCAAAATCTATATCTAAACTTGCTTCTACAATTTGGGTTGCAATCCATATTTCTTGGAATATATAATCGGTGTCTCCGCTTTTTTGAATAGCCTCTTCTTTCACTCTTCGATCCTTTTTTGTAAATTTACTATGAAGGAGATTTACAATAAAACTTCCATGTTCCTCTTTTAGTTGTTCATAGATTTCTTGTGCCTTTTTCACAGTGTTGCATACAATTAAACATTTACTGCTTTTATTACTTTCAATATTTGCTGTGTGTATTCTTATGACATCCTCAAGACTAAGTTCTTCTTCTAATACCTTTATATGATGGCGTTTCATATCATTAATAAATACCTTTTCCTTGTATTTTAGGTCAATATTTACATCTTTATTTCTAGATGTTTTCTGCAATAAATCCTTTACAAAAGGCGGCAGCGTTGCAGTAAATATTGCAAACTTTCCTCCTATTTTATGAATTTTCTGTATCCCCAATATAATATAGGCAAGCAAGTCTGGATTGTATGCTTGAATCTCGTCGATGACTACTTTCGAATAACTTAGCATAGCAAGTTTTAATTCATATCCTGGATAAGCAAATACAAAATCAAACAGTTGATCTGGTGTAGATATATTTAAAGGATATGAAAAATTTCGACTTTTATTATAATAATCAATTAAATCATATTCTTCTTCAGTAAATGCTTTATCTTGAGACTCTCTGGTACTTCTTATATGAGAGCGATAGATACTCATCATGTCTCCATGTATTAAGGCAATTCTCGCTTCTATATTTTCATTTTGAAGAACTTCATCTCGTACTCTTCTATAAATTGCATTTATTGCTGTACGCAATGGCAGTATAAAAAAACCTTTTGCTTCTCCTATCCATAATAAAGCAGCTTCTGTTTTACCCATACCTGTTTGAGCTGTAATCACTAAATTTGAATCTTGTTGATCTCGACAGAATTTCTGCATTTCATTCCATTGTGGTGTCTGAGCTGTGTCATTCGCTTCTTCTATCCATCGGCTCATCATATCATCCAAAGATTTCTCTAAAAAATTTGGCGGATATTCAATAGGAAGACCTGCACTAGCACTATAGTCGCATTTATGCAAAAGTCCTTTTATTAATATTAACTTTTTCTTTTCTTCTTCATTTCTTTTTATCGAAACAAATTCACTTATAGCCGCTTCTGAATCATCTTTTATTTTTGCTTTGTAAACTTTCTTATCAATCCTTGAAGCTATCCTTTTTACTTCATCATATATTAAATCATATTTTTCTTCTATAACCTTAAGATTATCTACGTAATGATGGTGATTTAATACAGAATAGAGTTCATGATATAATAATTCATCTTCCTCTTCTAAAATAAGCATCAAGAAATAGGACAATATATTATGCCCAATTTCTTGATTCTTATTAAACCGTTTCTCATCTTGAAGTCTCGTTTGAAATTTTTCATTCATTTTTCCTAAATCATGATAGTAAATCGTCTTATCTAGCTTTTTTTTGATATTGTCATCGATATAGTTTAATTGCTTTAATCGATTCGATGCTTCAAATAATTTATTATTATGCTCTTCAATAGTTTCTTCAGGCTTAGCTAATAATATAGCTATTTCTTTTTCAAACATAGACTTACTCCTTACTATAAAAATGCTACATAACATCCTTCATCTGCATCAAGCTTTAAATCGTCACCAAGTTTTTTAACACTATAATTCTCGATAAATAATACACGCTTTTTATTGAAAATTCTTTGTTTATTTTTTATTACATAGTCTTTATTCATATAATATCTAGTCCCGATAAAAAAGTTGGAATTTTTGTCTGCTTTACGAGTTATCATTTTATTCTCTATTAATTCAATCGGAACATATGCTGATAATTTGCGTATTCCTCTATCTCCTAATACTTCATATGCTTGATCTCGATCTTCTAACAACTCCACTCTACTGACTTCAGTCACTTCGACAAAATCTTCACTTCTTCCCAAAGATATAAAGTTATTAATATTCTCCTCTATGTTTTTTAATGTCTCTTCATCTGATCTAATATGCAGTACCAGTTCTACATCATTTAAAACTTCATAAGATCTTATTGATGTTGTTAAACTTTTAAATAGACTGTAAGGTTTCTCATATTCATTAAATTTCTTTTCTTTATAATCATCGTTTATCGTTTTTATTTCTGCATCAATTTCTTTAATCTTTTGAGCCAGCACCCTGAATTCATTACTTTTCTTATCAATATTCTTTTGCTGTTTCTTAATGTCATTTTTTTCTTTCTTTAATTGTGCAACTTTAGGATCGATCAGCTCTTTTTTTTCTTCTGCTAATTGATCTCTCCTATTTAGTAAAGAACAGTACTCTTTGTGCCCTTCTGGATCTTTGATTTCTATTGTTTCATTCTTTCTAAAGCTATTCCCCTGTGATTTTAAAGCACTGGCTACAATATGATAAGCATCATTATAGAGTTCTCCATTCGGTATTTTCACTAGAATACCCCTATCATCCATAACAGAGTTTAATATCGCGTGATCTCTATAAACTTCCCGCTGCATTGAACCATATTTTCCTTGAATGCTAATATCCATAGGATGATAACTAGTATAGGAACAGGATGCATGGAGAGCTCCAATTACAGTAGAGATCGGCGGCAGTGGGTAGGTCATTTTGTTTGTTATCGATTCTTCTCTTCGATAATGAGCTTTTCTTTGACTTAACTTAATTCTAAGACAGTCCATAATATGTTCTCACATCACTTCTAAGCTTTTCAAAAAATGCTGTTATAGTGTCGGGGTTTAATTCCCTTATAATTTCATCTTCATTTGCAAAATTGTCTCCTTCAAGTATTGCAATATTATAACCTTTGCTGATTCGTTCTTTTAAGTCCTTATTAATAGAGAGCTCTCCACCTTTGGTTCGTACTACATTATCAAAATAATGCGTTTTGCTATCTCCAATTCCTCCAACTATAAATAGAGGCTCCGCATTATCAAGATTTCCCTTTACAACTAAATTCAAATTTTCGATTGCTGTTAAAAGAGCATTCACCCTGTCAACTTTTTCTTCTTTTGAACTTTCTGTATTGAAGTTTTCATCCTTTCCTATTCGATCTAAATCAATAGTGATACTATATTGTTTTAAATTCAAATCATACTCGTATTGATAAGGCATCAGACCTGATTCTTTTGATTTTTCTTGTAAGTTTATTCCATTAGCTTTTGCATACGTCGAAGCTAAATATAGATTATTATGAAATCTCGTTTCATTGACAAATTCATCGCAAGAAACAGCATCTGTTAAATAAAATGAGCTCTTTCTTATTTTAGTAAGACCTGTTGTATTCATATATCCGCCTTCTAAAGCTCGACAATTAGATGCATTATATTCTTCGCTAACATCTTTTTGGGTAGCTCCATCTACAACTACTTTTAAATCATCGTAGAGACCGCTTTGAACCATAATTGCGTTTTTTAAACTTTCTCTGCTTCTTGTTCCATAAGTACGTCCATTTCTAAACACTTTCTGAATAGACGAAATATTGCCTAATCCTTCTCCATAATTTGAAGTCATTTTTGAGATAACCGTTAATGTAAGCCCTTTATTCATCGATATTATCCTCCTCTTCTTTTTTACTGTCCGTAATTTTTGCTAAATTATTTACAAATGTAAAAGCTATATTTTTGTTCTGTTCAAAATCTTTAAATAGAGGTTCTGCAAATTGCATTTGTACTGCTGAGTATGCTGATAACTGCAGTAAAATTGTATTAAATCGGTCGTAATCTTTAAACGTTAAGCAGGAAGTTAATTTAACACGATAACTTTTTAGTTTATTTTCATAATTATGAGGTGAACTGCCTTTTAAAGATTGAACAATTTTCTGTGCATTATCCTTTGCCTGCATAATATAATAGTTTTGTTGTTTTTCTGACATATTATACTCCTTTTCATAAATCATACGATTCACTCTAATCAGCTCATCAATACGAAATTTTAAACGTTCTGAGCTTTGATTTGTATTCTCTTGTTTAGATCTTCCTTGAAAATCTTTCTCTCGTAATAGAAGTTCAATCAATTCGTCATGATGTACTAAATTAATTACAGCATCTGTACTTTCTTTTAATAAATCTATATATCCTCCTTCGTTTGCTCTTGAATTACCTCTACTTAGCTTTAACGGAGTTGTAACTGCAAAGTAATATCCTTTTTTGTTTTCGCGATAAAAACGTTCCCATAATTTGTAGAAAATCTCTGATGCTTCTCTTCTTAGATACAGTGTTCTAAAAAAATCTTCACTTCTATTTTTTACAATAATTTCTATATTATTTTGTGCAAACTCACTCACTAACGATGAAGTAATAAAAAGTGCTATCCGAGGATTGTTCTTGTTTTCTTCTTCTGTTAACATTTCATCGACAAGCATTTTATTTGCAGCTATTAAATCTTCCATACTGCAGCTATTATTCAAGAAGAAGGCTTCTCTAGTTTTGCTAAAGGCAAAGGGTATAAAGTCGAACTCCGGCTCATCCTGTGAAATAAAAGTACTGTAATCCCAATTATAGGATATGGATTTGCTTTTCTTTGGCAAATCAGCATAATAACCGTTTAATCTGCAGATTTTGAGTTTCGGACTAAAAAGTGCTCCTGTATTTGCAAAATTCGCATAGGTACTTTTACCATTCCGAAATGTTTCTTGGAGAATGCTATATCTATTCTCTTCCAACAATACACTTACAGCATCTCTGTTATTTTCGTCAAATTTCTTATGGGATTTAAATACTTTTTTTAGCTGTGTGTTTGCTTTCAATTTTTCGTTATAAAGTTTTATCTCATCTTCAGATAATTCTTCTTTTTTATTTAAATCTTTCAAAACCAAATGATGCATACTATCTTTAAAATAATTTTCAGAGAAGTCTAAATAATCTTTTTGACTATCATCTCCTACTGCAGTTTCTCTGTTATAAGAAATACCATCGCTGAGCACTTGATATGGTATCCCTTTAAACTCAAAATAACGATATAATCCTAGAGCTGCTGCACTGTATCGCCAGTCGCTAAGATACAGTGTTGTGTTAAATTCTCCACTTTCATTTTTTACAATCATAAACTCACCTCCCATTCATTTAATTTTTGAACAAATCCAAATCCGCTCGCTTTACGACTTCCCATTCCATCTTCTAATAAATAATTAATCAACTTGGGATTGCCGATTAAAAGCATTTTCCCTATAGATGCTTCAATATTTTGTTCATAAATTTTTACTACGGTTTTCTTCATATTTGAAAAATCTATTTTTAATATATCTACATATTCTAATAAGCAAGGCTCCACATGTCTTTTAATATTTTCTTTCAGCTTGTTTTCAAATTGATCATTTTCTATAGAAAAGTACCAGTCTTTATTTGTTTCTCTATTATGATCTCTGATACATAGTGGAGAAAAGAATTTTACTTCTACTACATTTCCCTTTACCTTCTCTACATTAACCATTCGTATCTTGTTTAAGATTATTTGATTATTGCCAGGCAGATCAAAAGGGATATTTTTCATACTTAAGCAAGCATTTAAATAATGTAATGATGCTTCTAACTCATTAACTTGAAGCAATAACCGTATCGTTCCTTCCCCTAAATCAATATAGTCCTTGTTAAATTTCGGGTATGGCAGACTTGCACTCCAAGTTATCGGTTTCATTTTTCCTACTCCATAATATTTCTCATATAAATCTTTTCCCGTTTTTTCCATTCCCTTTTTAAAGAAAGAAACAAATATCTCTCTGTAGCTTATGGGTAATTGCGGTTTTGTTATACAAAACTCCATTTCGTATCTCATAATCTCACCTCCTTTGATTTAATTCTATTATACATAGAATATTTTAAAATTCAACCCTGTAACATTAAATAGTATATTTTTGTTCTTTTTATCTTTTTTTTCATATGATATACTCAAATCTAATGGAATGTTGATGTAACATTAAAAAGTAAGATTATCATTGAAATCTATCCATTTTGGACAGACAGCTTATACTGTCTGTCTATTTTTTACCCATTTAATGTGATTTTATTACATTTTCTTAACACCCACCCTCTTCTGTACTTTCCATACACCC
>CAZIGN010000074.1:0-8919 GCA_964538805.1 uncultured Lachnospiraceae bacterium | reverse complement strand
ATGTTTTTTCATCCTGAGAAGTATGGATTGTTACCTTTTATAGATGAGTGGGAAGAAAAAGGAGAGAACTATAACCAGAAGATAGGATTTTTTCATCCTGTTAATCTTAATATGAATGGTTATATAGATGCAGTAGGTAATTCTGATCTAAAAGGTTCAAAAGAATCTGTACTTAGAGATAGACAATACTTTATTGATAAGGGTGCTACCTCAACAGATATGCAGAGGAGATCTCAAGAAAAACCACTTTATCCTTCAGAAGCTTTTGCATACACTAATATAAATATATTTCCAAAGAAAGAGCTTGAGATGAGAAGGAATTATCTCATTGCAAAAGGATATGATAAAACTAAAGCACAAGCTGTTACCTTATTTAGAGATCCTGAAACACAAAAGGTTGTAAGTGAGCCTGATTTAAAGAATAAACTTCAACCAATTACAAGTCTTAATTATGAAGGTATATCTATAGAAGGTGCTCCTGTAATTTATGAATATCCTATACCAAATGCGCCAAAAGGTTTATATAAGATAGGTTATGACCCTGTAAGACAAGATGATGGAACTTCTCTTGCTGCTATTATAGTATATAAGGGAGTTATGCAAGGGAGTTATACTAAGAACTGTATAGTTGCTGAATACATAGGTAGAAAAGAAACAAATGATGATATACATTATATTGCAGAGTTATTTGCAGAGTTATATAATACTCAAATAATGTATGAAAATGAAGTACCTGATGTAAAAACATACTTTCAAAGAAGAAAGCTTTTACATTTACTTGCACTTCAACCTGATGCTGTTATATCTAAAAATATTAAGAAATCTTCTGTAAGTAGAGTCTATGGTTGTCATATGGTTGATAATCTTAAAGGTGCAGGTGAAAGATATATAAAGCAATGGCTTATAGAAGTAATAGATTTTGATGAGAATAATAGTCCTATTACTAATCTTGATAATTTAAATTCTATACGTCTTATTGAAGAATTATTATCATATAATAAGAAAGGTAATTTTGACTTAATTTCTGCATTAATTATGTGTATGTTTCAAGTACAGGAAGAAGTATTAGGTAAAGAATACCAAGAAGGTTCTCAGAATAAAAATGCTACTAAACTGTTAGGAATGATGAAGAATATGCATAGAAACACAGCTATGATATAATAAAAATTAATTACATTTGTAAAAACATAAAAGTATGGACTCAAGAGAAATATTTAACAAACAAAGAGTTTCCAGAGCAGCTAAAGAGAAAAATGATAAGCAATGGTATAAAGATAAAATCACTGTGTTGGATAGTTTCTCTAATAGGACTGTATTTGGATTTGGAGGTGTATCTGAGTATCATAGGATGAAAGTTAACTATGATTTGTTTAACAACGTTCTTGATGTGAGAGATTTTGAATATGTTGTAAAACCTTTTGGTGCTGAAGCAGGTGAATTACCTGCTAAAATGGTAAACAGGGATATTCTTTCAAACAAGATTAAATCCATACTTGGTATGGAACAAAGAAGAGGCTTTGATTATAAAGTATATGCTGTAAATGCAGATGCTACCACAAGAAGAGAAAAGGAGGAATTTGGAAAGATAAGAGAGTTTGTAGTTAATAGTATTATGACTCCTATCAGACAGCAAATTGAATTGGAAGCAAGGCAAAAGATGGAAGGTAGGGAGTTATCCCCACAAGAGCAGGAACAAATTAAGAATGAAATTGCAGAGACTTTAAAAGCAATGACACCTGATGAAGTTAAACTCTATATGGAAAGGGAACATCAGGATCCTGCTGAAGCCATGTCTTCTCAGATACTTACTTACTTTATACAGAAGACTGGGGCAAAAAGAAAATTTAATAATGGTTTTAAACATGCTGCTATAGCTGCAAAAGAAATATATTGGGTTGGAGAAGTTAATGGAGTACCTGATTTTAGGGTTTGTAATCCATTGAGATTTAATTATGATAAATCTCCTGACTTGGAATTTATAGAAGATGGAGAATGGGCAACTTATGAATATAGGATGAGTCCTTCTGAAGTAGTTACTTTCTTTGGAGATGAATTAACTGATAGTGAGATAGATACTATATACCATGAATTTACTAATTACATTCAAAGTCCTGTAGATAATGACCTTTTTGATTTCTCAAAACAGGAAATGAAAGAGGAAAAACAAACTGTAAGAGTATTTCATGCCACTTGGAGAGCTTTGAGGGAAGTTAAATTTCTAACTTATCAAGATGAAAATGGAGAAATACAGGAAACTCTTGTAGATGAATCCTATCAGTTAGATCCAAATACAGGAGATATTTCTATAACATCTAAATGGTTACCTGAAGTTTATGAAGGGTATAAGATAGGTGCTGGTATTTTTAAGAAAATGAGACCAGTACCAGGACAGTTTAGAGATATGAACAACTTGTACAATACTCCATTACCTTATAAAGGTGTTATATATGATTCTACAAACAGTCTTCCTACATCTTTAATGGATAGAGGTAAAGTATGGCAATATTATTTGAATATTATCTATTACAGATTAGAATTGATGATAGCATCTGACAAAGGGAAGAAAGTTCTCATGAATATAAATGCAATTCCTGACAGTGCTGGTATAGATATTGAAAAGTTTCAATATTTTTTTGAAAGTAGTCCTTTTGGTTGGTTTAATCCTAATGAAGAAGGTGTTGGTTATGCAGATGTAAATACTCTTGCAAAGGTTGTAGATTTATCTTTAGCATCTGATATACAAAAATATATAGGTTTAATTGAACTTATAAAAACTGAATGTGGTAATGCAATGGGTATTACACCACAAGTAGAAGGTCAGATAGCACCTTATGAAGCTGTTGGTAATACACAGCAAAACCTTGTTCAAAGTAGTTATATAATGGAGAGTTTATTTAGTCTTCATAATATTGTAAGAGCTAATGTATTAAAATCTTTAATAGAAGTTGCTAAAGTGTGTTATTCAGGTGCAGATTCAGTAAAACTTTCTTATGTATTAGATGATATGTCTATAAAGACTTTGGAAATTGATACTGCATTACTTGACAATACAACACTTGGATTATTTATTGATGATGGAGGTAAGGCTCAAGAAATTAAAGATATGATATCTGCACTTGCACAATCTGCAGTACAAAATAATCAAGCAAAAGTTGCTGATATTATTTCAGTACTTAAACAAGATAGCATATCTGTTGCAGAAGATATTCTTAGAAAATCTGATAAAGAAATTCAAGAACAACTACTTCAGAATCAAAAAAGTAACAATGAATCTCAAGAAAGGATTGAACAGGCTAGACAAGAACATCAAAAAGCGGAATGGAAACATGAGAAAGAACTTGCAGTACTTAAAGAAGAAGAAAGAAGGAAAACTGTTGTTGTTCAATCTGCTATTACTGGAGCATCTTTTAATCCTGAACAAGATGTAGATAATGATGGTGTTAATGATTTCATTGAGATTGCCAAACATGGTTTGAATGCAGATATTCAAAGAAGTAAGTTAGATATTGAAAAACAGAAGCTTGAAAATAAGAAAGCTTTTGATGCTGAGAAACTTAAGATTGAAAGAGAGAAATTAAAAAGACAACAAAAAGCTTCTAAATAGCTATAAATTAAAACAGCTATTATAAGAAACTTAAGATTGAATATGTAGAAAACTTAATTTTTATACTTAAATTTGTAAAAGACATGAATAAAGAAAAGCAAGATCCTTTTAATGCATTTAATTGGGATGAAGAAACTGCAGAGGTAGATTTCTTTGGAGAAGTTGAAAAGAGTGTTCAAACTGAGAAGAAAGAACCTGAAAACACTGAGGTTGAAGAAGAAGTAGAGAAAAAAGTAGAAACTACTGAAGAAGAACCTGAAGATACTTTTCGGGATTTGGAGATAGTAGAGGAAGATGAAGAAGATAGTCCGGAAAAAGATGAAGCCTCTTCTGAAAAATCTACTACAAACATCAAAGAATCAGTTCAACATCTTATTGAACAAGGTTTAATTGAACTGGATGAAGATGAAGAATTACCTGAAGATGTTGATAATGACTTTCTTACCAGTAAAATAGAGGCTTCTATTGAAAAGAGATTTGAAGATAGTATCCAAGATCTCCCCGATGAAGTTAAGAACATTATTAAATATGTTCATAATGGAGGTGATTTAAGAGATATTATATCTAATCTTTCTGAATCTTCAGATATTAATGAAGATATAGATCTCAGTGAAGAATCTAATCAGGAGAAGGTAATGAGATATCTTCTTAAACAAGATGGTGAAGATGATGAATTGATAGAAGCTAATATTGAGTTTCTTAAAGATAGTGGTAAACTTTCTTCAGTTGCTGAAAAGAAATTTAATAAATGGAAAGCAAGTCAAGAAGAAGCTACTCAGAAGATTGTAAAACAACAGGAGAAGCAGAAACTACTTGCAAGAGAACAACAGATAAAGTTTAAGAAAGATATTGGAGAATATCTTACAGAGAATGAAGAAATAAAAGGTTTAGTAATATCTAGAAAAGAAGCTAAAGAACTTCCTAACTATATTAGTGATACTACTATAAAACTAGAAGATGGAAGAAAGATAACTCCTTTTTATAGAGATTTGTTTGAATCTCTAAAAGATAAAGATAAATTAATTGCAATAGCAAAACTTGTAAAGAGTGATTTTGATTTTAGTGACTTTAAAAAGAATATTGTTACAAAACAAACAAAAGAACTTAAGAAAGATTTACAAAGACAAGAAAATAAATCACCAGAAAAAAGAAGCTCACAAAAGAAAGTAAGGTTGATTGATTTAATATGAACTTAAAAATTAATAAAAAATTATGGCTACATTAGGAAGTAAACTAATTACCAAAGAAATGCAGTGGAATGCGAATATGACTGAGCAGAACCACCTTGGAGCATCTCTCTTGGCAAAACCGCAAAAGTTGGTTGGAACTATGGACCAACTTTTCACAGCAAAAAATTACTATTCTGATAATCCCCTTTCTTCTATGTTGATGGGCAATAAATTAACAGAGGAAACCATCGGTACAACTTCTTGGGAATGGGATTTGAAAGGTGCTAACACAAGACCTTTGATTGTGTTGGAAAACATGGAACCTGCTACTAATACTACTCCTGGTAAATTTGGTAGACCCTTTAAGATTAAACTGGATGAGAATTGGTTCCTTCATGGTGACTATATTCATCCGGGTACTTCCAATAAGAAATTCCAGTTGAGGATTCAGGACAATCCTATTCCTCATGGAGATGGTTGGATTTACAATGTTGTTATGGCTTCAGGTAACCCTCAGGATTTTCTTCCTGTTAAGTATTTGAGTTATGGTCAGCAGTGGGGTAAGCTCTATTCCAAGTATGAAGAAGCAGCTGAACAGAGTGGTTCTACCCAGTTCTCTTTGCCTATCTCTCTTCAGAATAAGATGTCCCTCTATCGTAAAGAGTACAAGATTACCAACTATGCAGCTACGGAAGTACTTGCAGTAGCTATTCCTGTTGTAAGGGATAATGGTAAAGTAGAAATGGTAACCAATTGGGTTAAGTATGCTGAGATTGAATACTGGCAGCAGTGGTATAGGGAACTTGAAAGAGGTTTCTGGTATTCTCGTAGTACTGACAATATTCTTGGTGCAAATGGAAGACCTGTAAGGTCGGGTCCTGGTGTTCAGGAACAACTTGAAGATAGTCACCTTCATCGTTATTCTGTACTTACAGCAAAACTGATTGAAGAATATCTGATGGATATTTTCTATTCACGTGTTAAACCTGGTCAAGGTCGTAACATTAAGGGTTATACCGGTGAATATGGAATGATTCAGTTCCATAGGGCTATTCAGGATTGGCAGAACAAATCTGGATTTATCAAAAACGTAGAAGTATATACCAATAAGGTACAGTCTCCTTATCATACCAATGCACTTGAAGCTGGTTACCAGTACACCAAGTATAATATGGCTAATGGTAGTTCTCTTGAACTTATCCATAATCCTCTGTATGATGATAGGAGTATCAACTTTGAGATTGATCCTGTTACTGGATTCCCAGTAGAATCACAGCGCATTACTTTCCTGGACTTCAATGGAGAAGGAAACAAATCCAATATGAAGATTATGAACAAGAAAGATGGTTTTGCCTTTGGTTATGTTCAAGGTCTTTATGGACCTTATGGACCTATCAATGGTGGTACTGCTGCACACTCTGGTTCTTACTATGAAATGCATGTAGAAAAATCTTGTGGTTTGCATATACATGATGTTACACGTTGCGGTGAACTTATCCTTTCTCGCAACTAATTATAATTAGAGGGGATGGTAACTCCATCCCCTTTATTTCAAGTTTTATATATTATAAAAAAGAATTTATATGAAAGTACAAATTAAACCCATTTATAGAGATAAATGGCATGAGAAAAAAGGTAATGAAAGTTTTGCAAGACCTAAAGTTATTAGGGCATTGGTAGATCCTAATGATATGGCTTATGCAACTGGTCTGACAAAGGAAGAGGAAGAAGAATACAGTGTAAAATTGAAAGTAGATTTATCAAGACAATTTAATCTTGAACAACCTCATCCCTTTTGGGATTCTAAGATGGGAGAGATAAAGCTTGAAAATAGAACAATGATATTTGATACTGATAATCCTCTTGACTTTATTAAGATTAAAGTTTGTAAGGCTTCCAGATTTGTAGCTAATTCTTTGAAAGAATATGAAGAAGGTTTGTTTCCAGAAGCAACTCATGTAATCTTTGATGAAAGTGAGGAAGTTGAAGAACAAGCATCTAAGGTAGAAATTAAGAAAAAGGCTATCATTGAAACTGCAAAACTGTCTAAGACAAGAAAAATTCAAATGATTATGGTTCTTTCAGCAGATGGTAATTACTTAAAAGCTAAAAACTTGAAAGGAAAATCTGATAACTTTATTGAAGTTGAGTTGGACAAAATCATTGAAGCAAAATCAAAAGATGTTCTAAGATATCTTGATTTGAATAAAGAGGATCTTGCAACACAAGCCCTTGTTTTAGAAGCATTACAGAAAAATGTCTTCGATAAAGTTGGTCATAAAATTATGTATCATGATTCTGTACTTGGTGAAGATTTATATGATGTTGTAAAATACATAAATTCACCTGAGAATCAAGAGTTTAAAATTAGAGTTTTGTCACAAATCAATGAATAATGACAATAGAAGAACAACATTATGATTTCAAAATGAAGCTGAATAAGATAGACAGTCAGCAATACAGGAATTTAATTATTCCTCAAATAGACTGGCTATTAAATGAAGCTCAGGAATTATTTGTAAAAATGGTTGCTCAACCTCGCATTGCCATTCATTATGGTTATGAAATAGGTACAAGAACACTTATGGATATAAGAACTGTTGTAACTGAAGAGGAAGAGATAATACCTACTAATAATATAGTAGTATTACCAGAATCATTTTGGATTTATGTAAGTTCCTATTGTAGAATTAAAAAAGGAGATTGTGAGAGAAATAGTTTAAAAACTTATATAAGACAACATGATGATGACTTTGAAAATAGTTATTTTGACAAAAGTTCCTTTGAATGGAAAACTGTAAATGGTGTTTTCAATAAAAATGGTATTAAACTTTATTCAGAAGACTTTGAAGTAACAAAATTTTTTCTGACATATATAAATAAACTAAAATATATTCACAATGCTAAGGATTTTCGTGGAGGTACTTATACATTACCTGGAAATTCTACATCTTTGAGTGGTTCTGAAAATTGTGAGCTTCCAGAGCATACCCATAGAGAGATAGTGGATATTGCAGTTTTATTAGCAACAGGACAGTTACAAATTCCTGATTACCAAATTAAGAAAGACAAATTATCGTTAAATCAAATTATTTAAAAAATTATGAGTACAAATAACAAAGTATTTCAGGTTCTAGTTACTAAAAGTAATCAAGCTTTAGCAACAGCAGGAACTAAAGTGGATGCTCTGGCAGATGGTCAATTAGGTATCTTCGATGCTAACACAAATCTTGCAGTATCCGCAGCAGTAAAGAAATTCTATCTTGCAGTCGGTGTTGATTCCGATGGAGATGGAGTTGTAGATAACATTGTAGCATCTGCAGGTCAGGAAATCCAGAAAGAAAATTTCAGGGATTTTACCTATAAACCTCATACTGCTGCAAGAGATATGGTTGTAGAAATCCGTGACTATGACAATATTAGTTGTGACACGGAATATGGTGTAAAATTTGAATTTAGGAATGCTCAGATTTATGCTCGTCAAGGATATAACCAGTTTGCAAAAACCTTTATGGTTAAAACTGAATGTTGTGATTCTTCAACAGCTACTCTGAGTACACCCCTTGAACTTACTACTAAATTGCTTGAAGCATTGAATGCTGATGAATCAGGTATGTTTAAAGCTGAAGCTGTAACTGGTGGTGCTACTCTTGAAGTAACTACTGCTCCTACAGTAGCTGCAAACATAACTGTATCTATTGGTGAAGTAGATGTAACTGTAGCTGTTGCAGCTACCGATACTGCTGCACAAGCTGCTACTAAGATTGCTGCTGCAATTAATGCTGAAAGTACTCTTGATGTTACAGCAGAAGCTGATGGAGCTTTTGTTTATATCAGTAATGCTTCTTTTGGAACTGTAGTAGAAGTTGATGAAGGAACTACTGCTGCTGTTGTAGCTGTATCTGGAGATAGCGTTGTAATTGATCTTGAAGACCTTGTAGATGGTGTAAATCCTGGTATTCGCATTACTACAGACAGTATTGCAGTTAATAAGTTCTGTGATGTTAATCTTAGGTATTACAAACCTAGAACTACTATAGTTGTTCCTTCTCTTGTTGAAGGTTTCAACTGTACTGGTAAGGTTGTAGTAGTTGAAGAAGGTAAACCTGAAGAAGGCTCTGGTTATGATATCCGTCAGAAAGAATA
>CAZIGN010000073.1:0-8941 GCA_964538805.1 uncultured Lachnospiraceae bacterium | reverse complement strand
AAAAACAAACAAAACAAAAACAACAAGTATTAATAATGACCATGGTATTAATTCAAGAAACAAAATGAAAAATCTAAAATCGAAAATAATAATCTAAAAAATAAATCTTAAAGCAAGAATTTAGAGTATAACTAACTTTATCTTGCTATCATTTTAAATTCAAAAAATGCTTGACTCAAAAAAAAACATATGATACAATGGACAGTGCACTATTGTGGTGGCATATGCCATTTGCCACGCAAAGAGGCCCGTAAAGCTGATTATATCACTATTGCCGTGATAAGAGAGCTAATATTATATAAGCAGGGGTGAAATGTCAATGGAAAAAAACAGGATTCGTCCAGTAAAAACAGGCAAAAGTATAAGAATGAGTTATTCTAGACAAAAAGAAGTTCTAGACATGCCAAACCTTATCGAAATCCAAAAAGACTCTTACAAGTGGTTTTTGGATGAAGGACTAAAAGAAGTTTTCGAAGATATTTCTCCAATTGAAGATTACAGTAATCATTTAAGTCTTGAAATCGTAGATTTTCAATATTCTAGTGAAGATGTAAAGTATTCAATTGAAGAATGCAAAGAAAGAGATGCAACCTATGCAGCTCCTCTTAAAGTTCGAGTTAGACTTCATAATAAGGAAACTGATGAAATAGCAGAACATGAGATTTTCATGGGAGATTTACCTTTAATGACAGAGACAGGAACATTCGTTATTAATGGAGCTGAAAGAGTAATTGTTAGCCAGTTAGTACGTTCACCAGGTATATACTATGGCGTTGCTTACGACAAGGTTGGTAAGAAATTATATTCATCAACAGTCATCCCTAACAGAGGTGCTTGGCTAGAATATGAAACAGATTCTAATGATGTTTATTATGTTCGTGTAGACAGAACTAGAAAAGTACCAGTAACTGTCCTTATCAGAGCTTTAGGTTATGGAACAAATGCAGAAATAATTGAACTTTTTGGTGAAGAACCAAAACTTTTAGCAAGTATTGAAAAAGATACATCTGACAATTATCAAGATGGTCTATTAGAGTTATACAAAAAGATACGTCCAGGTGAACCTTTGAGTGTAGATAGCGCTGAAAGTTTAATTGCGAGTATGTTTTTTGATGCTAGAAGATATGATCTTGCAAAGGTTGGTAGATACAAATTCAACAAAAAATTATCATATAAACATAGAATTAAAAACCACACTTTAGCAGAAGACGTAGTAGATATGTCAACTGGTGAAGTATTAGCACAAGCAGGAACTGTTGTTACAGAAAAAATGGCTGTACAATTTCAAAATGCTGCGATTCCTTTTGTTTGGATTCAAGCAGAAGAAAGAAATGTAAAAGTTATTTCTAACATGATGGTTGATGCTAGAGAATATTTGAACTTTGATATTAAAGAATTAGGAATATCAGAGAAAGTTTTTTATCCTGTTCTTGAAAGACTTTTAGAAGAAAATCAAGGAAATGAAGAAGACTTAAGAGAAGCAATTAGAAAAAATTCAAGTGAATTAGTTCCAAAGCATATAACAAAAGAAGATATAATAGCTTCTATTAATTATTGCTTGAATATAGAGAACAAAATCGGAAACAAAGATGATATTGATCATCTAGGTAACAGAAGAATAAGAGCTGTAGGCGAATTGTTACAAAACCAATATAGAATTGGTCTTTCAAGAATGGAAAGAGTAGTTAGAGAAAGAATGACTACACAAGATATTGAAAGTATTTCGCCACAATCATTAATAAACATTAAGCCAGTTACAGCGGCAGTGAAAGAATTCTTTGGAAGTTCTCAGTTGTCACAGTTCATGGATCAGAATAACCCTCTTGGTGAATTGACGCACAAGAGACGTTTGTCTGCATTAGGACCTGGTGGTTTATCTAGAGATAGAGCAGGATTTGAAGTTCGTGACGTACATTATTCACATTATGGAAGAATGTGTCCGATTGAAACGCCAGAAGGACCAAACATTGGTCTTATCAACTCGCTTGCTACCTATGCAAGAATTAATGAATATGGATTTATTGAAGCTCCTTATCGAATTGTTGATAAAACAGACCCGGAAAATCCGAAAGTAACTGACGAGGTTGCTTATTTTACAGCTGATGAAGAAGATAACTATATAGTAGCACAAGCAAATGAACCACTTGGTGAAGATGGTAGTTTTGTTAATAACAACGTTTCAGGTCGTTACCGTGAAGAAACTTCACAATATGAAAAGAAATTTGTTGATTTAATGGACGTATCTCCTAAGATGGTGTTTTCAGTAGCAACATCAATGATTCCTTTCCTTGAAAATGATGATGCTAACCGTGCCCTAATGGGATCTAACATGCAACGTCAGGCAGTTCCACTTCTTACTACAGAAGCACCAATAATTGGTACTGGTATGGAAACTAAGGCTGCTGTTGACTCAGGTGTGTGCGTTCTTGCAAAAAGAGCAGGTACAATTGAAAGATCAACTTCAAAAGAAATTATTATTAAGTACGATGATGATATGTCAAAAGAAACATATAAATTAATCAAATTTTCAAGAAGTAACCAAAGTAACTGCTATAATCAACGCCCAATTGTATTTAAAGGTGAACATGTTGAAAAAGGTCAGGTTATCGCTGATGGTGCATCAACTGCAAATGGTGAAATAGCGCTAGGTAAAAATCCACTTATCGGATTTATGACTTGGGAAGGTTACAACTATGAAGATGCTGTACTTTTAAGTGAAAGATTAGTTAGAGAAGATGTTTATACATCTATACATATAGAAGAATATGAAGCAGAAGCAAGAGATACAAAATTAGGACCAGAAGAAATAACAAGAGATGTTCCAGGTGTTGGTGACGAAGCTCTTAAAGATCTTGATGAAAGAGGAATAATTCGTATTGGTGCTGAAGTAAAAGCTGGAGATATTCTAGTTGGTAAAGTAACACCAAAGGGTGAAACTGAACTTACTGCTGAAGAAAGACTTTTAAGAGCTATTTTTGGTGAAAAAGCCAGAGAAGTAAGAGATACCTCGTTAAAAGTTCCTCATGGTGAATATGGTATAGTCGTAGATGCTAAAGTGTTTACAAGAGAAAATAGTGATGAATTATCACCAGGTGTTAATCAAACAGTACGAATATATATCGCGCAAAAGAGAAAAATCTCTGTAGGTGATAAGATGGCTGGTCGTCATGGTAACAAGGGTGTAGTTTCTAGAATACTTCCTGCCGAAGATATGCCATTTTTACCAAATGGAAGACCTCTTGATATAGTTCTAAATCCACTAGGTGTTCCTTCGCGTATGAATATCGGTCAGGTACTAGAAATACATTTAAGTCTTGCAGCAAAAGCATTAGGATTTAATATATCTACTCCAGTTTTTGATGGAGCAAATGAAAGTGATATCATGGATACACTTGACCTTGCTAACGATTATGTTAATACTGAATGGTCTGAATTTGAAGCAAAATACAAAGATGTACTTGATGAAGAAATCTTAAAGTTCTTAAAAGATAATATTGCACATAAGAATGAGTGGAAAGGTGTTCCTATTTCAAGAGATGGTAAAGTAAGACTTAGAGATGGTAGAACAGGAGAATATTTTGATAGCTCTGTTACTATTGGACACATGCATTACTTAAAACTTCATCACCTTGTTGATGATAAAATCCATGCACGTTCTACAGGTCCTTATTCACTTGTAACTCAGCAGCCACTTGGTGGTAAAGCACAGTTTGGTGGACAAAGATTTGGAGAGATGGAAGTTTGGGCACTTGAAGCTTATGGTGCTGCCTATACATTACAAGAAATTCTTACAGTTAAGTCCGATGATGTTATTGGACGTGTTAAGACTTACGAGGCAATTATAAAAGGTGAAAATATTCCTGAACCTGGAATTCCTGAATCATTTAAAGTTCTTTTAAAAGAGCTTCAATCACTTGCTCTTGATGTAAAAGTTTTAAGAGAAGATGACACTGAAGTAGAAATGAAAGAAAGCATAGATGTAATTGAAACTGATTGGAATTCAGTAATGGGTGATAACGTTAAAAATGAAAAAGAATTTGAAAAATACGGTTATCAGAAAAAAGAGTTCCAAGACGGCGAATTACTAGATGTTGAAGAGCTAGAAGATGAAGAAATAGAAGATGAAGATGTTTCTTTGATTGAAGATGAAGACTATCCGGAAGAATAACAGAAGGGAGAACCTATAATGCCTGAAACAAATAATAGCGCTTATCAACCTATGAGTTTTGATAAGATTAAAATAAGTTTGGCATCACCAGAAAAGATTAGAGAGTGGTCAACACGTCCTAATATGGCAGATCCAAAAGATGGCGAAGTAAAAAAACCTGAGACAATTAACTACAGGACGCTAAAACCAGAAAAAGAAGGTCTTTTTTGCGAAAAAATATTTGGACCAAGTAAAGACTGGGAGTGCCATTGTGGTAAATACAAAAAGATCAGATATAAAGGTGTTACTTGTGATAGATGTGGCGTAGAAGTTACTAAAGCAAGTGTAAGAAGAGAACGCATGGGTAGAATTGAACTTGCGGCTCCGGTATCTCATATTTGGTACTTTAAAGGTATTCCAAGTAGAATGGGACTTATCCTTGATTTATCACCACGTATTTTAGAAAAAGTTCTTTATTTTGCTTCTTATATAGTATTAGATGCTGGTAAAACAGAACTTAAGTATAAGCAAGTTTTATCTGAAAAAGAATTTAGAGAAGCTTATGATAAATTTGGAGCAACTTTCCGTGTTGGAATGGGCGCAGAAGCAGTTCTTGAATTATTAAAAGATATTGATCTTGTAGGTGAATCAGCAGAACTAAAAAAAGCTCTTATTGATGCAACAGGACAAAAAAGAGCAAGAATTATAAAAAGACTTGAAGTTGTTGAAGCTTTTAAGAATTCAGGTAACAAACCTGAGTGGA
Source organism: uncultured Lachnospiraceae bacterium (assembly GCA_964538805.1). GTDB lineage: Bacteria > Bacillota > Clostridia > Lachnospirales > Lachnospiraceae > CAZIGN01. The sequence continues at coordinate 4,031 of CAZIGN010000073.1, read as the reverse complement.
TGATATTACAGGTTGTACCTGTAATACCACCAGACTTAAGACCAATGGTTCAATTAGACGGTGGTAGATTTGCAACTTCAGATCTAAATGATTTGTATAGAAGAATTATCAATAGAAATAACAGACTTAGTAGACTATTAGAACTAAGAGCTCCTGAAATCATTGTAAAAAATGAAAAAAGAATGCTTCAAGAAGCAGTTGATGCTTTGATTGATAATGGTAGAAGAGGTCGTCCAGTTACAGGTCCTGGTAATAGAGCATTAAAGTCTTTATCAGACATGTTAAAGGGTAAACAAGGTAGATTTAGACAAAACTTACTTGGAAAACGTGTTGACTACTCTGGTAGATCAGTTATCGTTGTAGGACCAGAATTAAAGATATATCAATGTGGTCTCCCAAAGGAAATGGCTATTGAATTGTTCAAACCTTTTGTTATGAAAGAATTAGTTGAAAACGGTGCAGCACACAATATTAAACAAGCTAAAAAGATGGTAGAAAGATTACAATCTGAAGTTTGGGATGTATTAGAAGATGTTATTAAAGAACATCCAGTAATGCTTAACCGTGCACCTACACTTCATAGACTTGGTATTCAAGCATTTGAACCAATTTTAGTTGAAGGTAAAGCTATTAAATTACATCCACTTGTTTGTACAGCTTACAATGCCGATTTCGATGGTGATCAGATGGCGGTACATTTACCATTATCTGTTGAAGCACAAGCTGAGTGTAGATTCTTACTACTTTCACCAAACAACCTGTTAAAGCCATCAGATGGTGCACCGGTTGCTGTACCTTCTCAGGACATGGTACTTGGTATCTATTATTTAACACAAGATAGACCAGGCGATAAAGGTGAAGGCAAGATATTTAAAAGTGTTAATGAAGCTATATTAGCCTATGAAAATGGTGTAATTTCTCTTCATGCTAAGGTTAAAGTTGGGATAACTAAAAAAACTACTGAAGGTAAAGAGATTAGTGGAATAATAACCTCAACAGTTGGAAGATTTATTTTTAATGAGATACTTCCACAGGATTTAGGTCTTGTTGAACGAACTAGTGAAGAAGATATTCTTAAGTTAGAAGTGGACTATCATGTTGGTAAAAAACAATTAAAGAAAATTCTTGAAAAAGTTATTAATACACATGGTGCAACTACAACTGCAGAAGTTTTAGATGATATAAAATCTATGGGTTACAAATATTCAACAAGAGCAGCCATGACGGTTTCTATTTCAGACATGACAGTTCCAGATGCTAAGGAAACAATTATCAAAAAAGCAGAAGATACAGTTGAAAGAATTACTGTTAATTACAAACGTGGTTTTATTACCAATGAAGAAAGATATAAAGAAGTAATTAGAACTTGGCAACAAGCCGATGATGTATTAACAAAAGCACTATTAGACGGTCTAGATAAATATAACAATATATTTATGATGGCGGATTCTGGTGCCCGTGGTTCTGACAAGCAGATTAAACAGCTTGCAGGTATGCGTGGACTTATGTCAGATACATCAGGTAAAGCTATCGAACTTCCTATCAAATCGAACTTCCGTGAAGGTCTTGATGTACTTGAGTATTTCATTTCTGCTCATGGAGCTAGAAAAGGACTTTCAGATACAGCTCTTCGTACAGCCGATTCAGGATACTTAACAAGAAGACTTGTTGACGTTTCTCAAGATTTAATTATAAGAGAAGTAGATTGTTGTGAAGGTAAAGAAGCACCATTTATGGAAATTAAGGCATTTATGGATGGCGAAGAAATGATTGAAGATCTTGAAGAGAGAATCACAGGAAGATATTCTTATGAAACTATAACAGATGCACAAGGCAATGTAATAGTTAAAAAGAATCATATGATAACTCCTAAGAGAGCCGCAGCCATCATGAAAACAGGAGTAAAAACTGTTAAAATTCGCACTATCTTAACTTGTAAGTCTAAAATTGGTGTATGTTCAAAATGTTACGGAGCTAATATGACAACTGGTCAGGCAGTTCAAGTTGGTGAAGCTGTTGGTATTATAGCTGCCCAATCAATTGGTGAACCAGGTACACAGCTTACAATGCGTACATTCCATACTGGTGGTATTGCCAGTGGAGATATAACTCAAGGTCTTCCACGTATCGAAGAATTATTCGAAGGTAGAAAACCAAAGGGTCTTGCAATTATTGCTGAATTTGGCGGAAGAGCTGAGATTAGAGATACTAAGAAAAAACGTGAAGTTGTAATAACTAACGAAGAAACTGGAGATTCAAAAGCTTATTTAATTCCTTATGGTTCAAGAATAAAGATACAAGACGGAGCTATTCTAGAAGCAGGAGATGAATTAACAGAAGGTAGTGTTAATCCACATGATATTCTTAAAATCAAGGGCGTTAGAGCTGTTCAAGATTATATGATTCAGGAAGTTCAAAGAGTTTATAGACTTCAAGGCGTTGAAATTAATGATAAACACGTTGAGGTTATCGTAAGACAGATGCTTAAAAAAGTAAAAGTTGACGATAATGGAGATGCAGATATACTTCCAGGAATATCTATTGACGTATTAGAATTTAACGATATAAACGAAGCTTTAATAGAACAAGGTTTAAGACCAGCAGAAGGAAAACAGGTTATGCTTGGTATAACTAAGGCATCACTTGCAACAAACTCATTCCTTTCAGCTGCTTCATTCCAAGAAACTACTAAAGTTCTTACGGAAGCTGCCATAAATGGTAAAGTAGATCCACTTATTGGTCTGAAGGAAAATGTTATCATCGGTAAGCTAATACCTGCAGGAACTGGTATGAAGAGATATCGTTCTGTTCAATTAGATTCAGAAGATGTAGCGGAAGAGATAATTAATCTTGACGAAGAAATCAATTTTGACGATACTGAACTAGAAATAGATGAAAGTATTGAAGAAACAATCGAAGAATCAATAGAAGAAACAGAAGAAATAGAAGTTGAAGAAACACAAGAATAGAAAAAATGTCACCCATTAGGGTGACATTTTTTTTATTACGAAACGATTATCCATTGTTTTCATTATCCCTTTTATCTTGGTCTGGTGGTATGTAATATTATCAGACATATCAAACATTTGGTTTTGGTTAAATGTTAGTATAACAGGTCTCAAGGGATTTCGAAGATTTTCTCTTATTACTAAGCCTGTGTCTCCATTTGATAGTTCCACGCAAGCACCTAAGGGAAGAATCTTAATTGACTCGATCAAAGAATCAACTATTTTTTCAGGAAATTCATCACTTCTTTCTAATAAGTAGTTAATAGCGTCGTACTCGGTCATGGGTTGCTTGTAAGTACGAACTGAAGTTAGAGTATCAAACATATCAGCTACTCTAAGAATTTGAGTGCCTTCAAGTAGTTTTTTGTAATTAAGTTCTTCTTTGTACATTTTATTATCAAGTTCTTTGTTTAATTGTGTTATGAAACGTTTTACAGAAGAGGATAGATTCATGTTTGACTTTATTATGTCATAACCTTTTTTTTGACTTTCTCGGATATCTCTAAGCTCTGCCAAGTTTAGTTTTTCAGGTTTATGAAGTAAATCTGATGGTACAAATAATTTGCCGATATCATGATAAAGAGCTGCTTGTACAATTGATTGTTGGTCCTTTTTATCAAGGCCTAACTTGTTAGTCATTAGAGCTGATAACATTGCGACATTTATTGTATGCTTGTAAACATGATCGTCAGGGCTTCTTAAACTTTGTAAAAAAGTTATTCTATCATCTAATGAACCATAGTTTCTACAAATCGAAATCACTATATTTGGTAAATTCTTCTCTTTTTCTCCTTTGACAATTAAGTTGAGTTCGCTTTTTAAATCAAAAGAAGTCATTGTTTGAAAATACTCAAATTCTAGCTCACTTTGTGTCATTGGTGGTAAAGGTTCGGCAGGTTCTAGCACATATATACCCCAAAGATTAAAACCTTGGATACTTCTAATTGCAGATTCAGATAAGGCATGGTTTCTATCAACTAGGAGTACACCTTCGTTACTATAAACTGGTTTTGCTAGTCTCAT
>CAZIGN010000072.1:7240-9331 GCA_964538805.1 uncultured Lachnospiraceae bacterium | reverse complement strand
AAATATAACAGAAAAACTTACAGATATACATAAAAAGATCGACTATAAGACTATCGTTTATATACTTATATACTTGATATATATGGAATTAGTACTTCACTTAGCGGTTGAGAATAGTATTGATTTTGATTTTTTGTGGACTATTGCCTTTCTTGTACCTTTTAGTTTTCTGTTGAATTTAATTTCGAGACTTAATAAGTACGCTGTTAATAAGTTGCTAACGATAAGCTGGATGATGTTAGTAACAATAATATATATAGCTCAACTTATATATTATAAAGTGTTTGGCGTTTTCATGGTTGCTTATTCTATTAAAAAGGGTGCAGGGCAGGCAATGGATTTTACAGATACAATAGCAAACACAATAGAATCTAACATAATAATAATTATTTTGTTAACATTACCTTTTTTTATATATATTACTAAGGGGAAGAGTAAAATCAAACTAAAAAGCATTCCTTTTAATGTTAAGGTGTCATTGTTTATATTGGCATTTTTTAGCCAGGGCATTATTATGCTATTGCTATCTTTTTCAAACAAGGAACTTTATAGCCCTTATGATCTTTATCATAAAACATACGATATGGATGAATCTGTCAAAAAAATTGGCCTTTTAACTTCTATGAGAATAGACTTTGCAAGACTAATTTTTGAAGATGGGGTGACAGATATAACTAATTTGGATTTAGAATCTTTAGACATAATTAATAATGAAAACAATAACGAAAATAATCAAAGTAAAAATGATAAAACGGATAATAATGGGAGTGAAAATAATGCTGCTCAAACAGAAACAAATCAAGACCAAAACGATATAGATAAAATAGATACTTCACCAAATATATTAGATATAGATTTTGAAAGTCTTATGAAGAATGAAAAAGATGAAAACATATTAAAGCTACATGAATATTTTTCTGCTGTTACACCTACAAACAAGAATGAATATACTGGGATGTTTGAAGATTACAATCTTATATTTTTGACAGCGGAAGGTTTTTCGCCTTACGTTATAAGTGAAGAGTTAACACCAACGCTATACAAGATGACAAATGAAAGTTTTGTGTTTGACAATTTTTATGTTCCTATTTGGGGAGTTAGTACAAGTGATGGAGAATACGTTGCAACTACAGGACTTATTCCTAAGCCAGGTGTATGGAGTTTTTCATATACTGGAAGTAATAAAGTATATTTGCCATTTACAATGGGAATGCAATTTAAAAACAGAAGCATTACTCCGTTTGCATGGCATAACGGAGACTATAAATATTATGATAGACATATTTCGCATCCTAATCTAGGTTACAATTATAGAGGAGGAAGTGGAGGAGGCCTAAGCATAACAGATATTTGGCCTGAATCAGATTTGGAAATGATGGAACTAACTGTTGATGAATATATAAATGATGAAAGATTTCATGCCTACTATATGACAATAAGTGGTCATTTGAATTATAGCTTCATTGGTAATTCAATGAGTTTAAGGAATAAAGAAGCAGTTGATAATCTTGATTTGCCTGAAAACTGTAAAGCCTATATAGCATGCAACTTAGAGTTGGAAAAAGCTATGACCTATCTTTTAGATCGTTTAGAAGAAAAAGGGGTATTAGACAAAACATTAATAGTATTGAGTGCAGATCATTATCCATATGGATTAGTATCTGATATAAGTGATTCTGGTAAGGTTGGTTCTATAGATAAGTTAGCAGGAAAAAGCATAGAAGATACTTTGGATTTATATAAGAGCACTTTACTAATGTATAATTCTGGAATGAAAGAAAAAGTTGTTATTGATAAATATTGTAGTAGCCTTGATATTATACCTACTCTAAACAACCTGTTTGGATTTGATTACGATTCTAGACTTTTGATGGGAAGAGATATATTATCAAGCGAATCAGGACTTGTAATATTTAATGATAAAAGTTTTATTACTGATAAATTAATATGGGATAAGAAAAGAGACAAATTAACATATTTAACCGATGAAGTGGTTACACAAGATTACGTTACAGCGTACAAAAAATATATCAACAATAAATTTTTAATATCTGCTGCTATGATTGATTACGATTACTACAGGAAAGTTGT
>CAZIGN010000072.1:5516-7140 GCA_964538805.1 uncultured Lachnospiraceae bacterium | reverse complement strand
GCAGGTGCGCTTAATGGAGTTTCATTTATTTCTAAGCAAAAAAAGAGAAGTTTAGAAGTAGAGATGAAATATATAGATGATAAAAGATATATGAGCATAAGGAATTTGATTAAGACTGGTTTTTTGTTTGGACATGAAATGATGTTTGACTTAATTCCTAATAAACTTGTGCCTTTTGATTATGATACTTTTTCAAAATCAAGTTGTGAATTCTTTGTTGTATCAACAGATTGTGAAACTGGAGAAGCTGTATACACAAAAATCAAAGATGTTAAAGATAATTATGATTATCTAAAGTCTACTTCGTCATTGCCGTTTGTTTCAAAAATGATTAAAGCAGATGGAAAATTATTGTTAGATGGTGGATTAGTTGATTCAATACCATTTGAATATGCAATTAAAAGAGGCTCAAATAAAACAGTTGTAGTTTTAACAAGAGAAAATGGGTACAGAAAACCAGCATCAAAAGCTTATAAATTAGCAAAATTAAAGTATCGTAAGTTCCCTAATCTGATTAAAGCAATTAAAAGAAGATACAAAATTTATAATAGATCTTTAGAAAAGCTAGAAAGACTAGAAAAGAAAGGTGACGTCTTTGTTATAAGACCAAGTGCCAATCTTTTTGTAAGTAGGTTTGAAAAAGACAAAGAAAAACTGCAAAACCTATATGATTTAGGCTTTGCAGATGCAAAAAGCTTGGTTGAAGAATTAAAATTATTTATAAAAAAGTAATCTTTTAGAAAAACTGGTTCTATACTCAGAGGGTGTAAGACCAGTTACTTTTTTGAAGGCATTACTAAAATTATGAGGATCACTATAACCAATATTATAAGCAATCTGGGAAATTGAATGATTGCTATCAGATAAAGAAGCTTTAGCGTGATCCATCTTAGCTTGTAATATATATTGTTTTAAGCTATTACCTGAAAACTTTCTAAAAAAAGTTGAAAGGTATTTTTCGTTGTATCCAAAATAATCAGCTATATCAGATACTCTTATATTTTCGCATATATGCCATGAGATATAGTCTACGATATCGTTATATACCTGCTCTTGCCTAGAGGGAGAGGAGTAACGTTGTTTGGTATTAGCTTGATTTGAAATTTCACATAAAACACTTAAAGAAAGAGCGGAATTCAAGTTTGAATCATGATATCTTTTGTCAGAATCTTGTAACTGCTTCATCAATACAATGATTCTGTCCATTGCTGGTAATTCTAAGTGAATTGGCAAAATTATGTTATTATCAAAATCAATATTTGACTTTATATATTCAGATTCATTCAATAACGGTGCATCATTTTGATCGTTATTATAACCAAAATGCATCCAATAAAAAGAACAGTTACTTGGCCTATATCCATGCTGCTTAGAATCGGGAGACATTAATAAAGCTTCTCCTTTTTTTACTTCATAGCTATTTTTAGAGTCGCCAATGTAAAGTGTGCCTTCTATAACTACAATCAGCTCATAATCAGCCAAAAATCTCGTTAAATGTATCCATTCGGGATGAGTTGCCTCGAATTTACCAGACCAATGAAAGTTAAAATTGTTTTTTGAATTAAAATTTAAATATTCCATATGACTTTTTCACACCTTATCTTTTATTATACCACAACCTTTT
>CAZIGN010000072.1:1664-5416 GCA_964538805.1 uncultured Lachnospiraceae bacterium | reverse complement strand
AGCAGATGTTAAAAAAAAGACTGATTTCAGTAGTAATGTCATTTGTTTTGTTGTTTTCAAATGTGGGGGTAATAGGTATTAATGTTGATAAAAATGTATTTGCCAGCAATAATAATTTTGAGGATAGTCTTGTTTTGTCATTGCCTTTTGAAAATGATGTTAAAGACATTTCAAAAAACGGATTTGTAACAAGCGTAAATAAAGAATCTGTTTTTGTAGAAGGAGTTGTAGGAAAAGCTATAAAACTAGATGGAACTAATTATATTGACCTAGGAAAAAGCGATAAGCTTCAACCAGAAAATCTAACAGTTTCAATGTGGATTAAAGCAGAAGCAAATCTAACAGGCGAGAATATGATAACTTGGTTTAAACCAAATGGTAATTATCAAGGAAAAGGTTGGTATTTGTCTAGTATAAATGATACAGAACCGCTTAAGATATCAATCGGAGAATCTAGTGCGCAGCCAATGGAAGCATTTGTGTCAGGTTCTAGGAGTGAATTTTTTCCTGTTGGTAAGTGGGTTCATATTGCTGTAACAGTTGATGCAGAAACTAAAAATGTAAGTATGTATAGAAATGGTGTGGCCTTAGAAGTTAAGTATCTGAATGCTAAAACGAATATTTCTTCAGATAATACTAGTAACAAATATATAGGTTTTAACTCGCCTTCTTATAATGGTGGATTTGCTAAATTCTTGCTAGATGAGTTTAAAATATATAATAGTAAAGCTACGGCTAATGATATTATTGATATTTATACAAAAGCAGGAGGTGTCTTTGATTCAAGTAAGGTAATTGATTCTGATTATGAAAGCTTAAAAATTAATTTGAGTGAAGTAAAAAATGATATTATTCTTCCTGTTGAAGGAATAGCTGGTAGTAAAATCACATGGAAATCTTCAAATGAGAGTGTTATTTCAAATGAAGGTAAAGTTAATAGACCTAAAATAGGTGAAGATGATGTAGTTGTTAAGTTAACTGCCACATTGACATTTAATGAAACCAAGAAAGAAAAAGAGTTTGAAGTAAAAGTGATTTCTCTAACAGATTTTAAAACTTTAAATGATTTTTCTTTAGAAGAAGTAGAAATTACTGATGAGTATTACATTAATTCACAGGAAAAAATGATAGAATATTTAAAGGAATTACAAGCAGATAAATTAGTGGCGGGATTTTTAACTAATAAAGGACTAGAGCCAAAAGACAGTGTTTATGGAGGTTGGGAAAGTACTGCCATTAAAGGACATACTCTAGGGCATTACTTAACAGCAATTTCTCAAGGATATGCAAATACTAAAGATAATGAATTAAAAGAAAAAATAGATTATATTGTTAAAGAATTAAGTAGAGCACAATTTGATTCTGGTTATTTAGCTGCTATTCCTGAAAATCACTACAAGCAATTAGACACAGGTAACTCTTCAGGAACTTGGGTTCCTTGGTATACGATGCATAAAGTAATAGCGGGACTTACAGATACATATAGACTTACTGGGAACAAAGAAGCTTTAGAAGTAGTTAGTAAATTGGCTGATTGGGTTTATGAACACACAAGCAAATGGAATGATCAAACCCAAAATACTGTTCTAGCAATAGAATACGGGGGAATGAATGAGTGTTTATATGATCTTTATAGAATAACAAAAAGTGATAAACATAAAAAGGCAGCTGCAAAGTTTGATGAAGAAACACTATTTTTGCCATTATATAATGGAATAGATGAGCTTAATGGAAAACATGCTAATACAACAATACCAAAGATAATCGGAGCGCTAAATAAATATAGATCACTTGAAGAACAAGATGAATACTATTTACAAGTAGCAGAGAATTTTTGGGAAATAGTAGTAAATAATCACAGCTATGTAACGGGTGGCAACAGTGAATGGGAACATTTTGGCCTTCCTAACATATTAGATGCAGAAAGAACTAATGCTAATTGTGAAACTTGCAATACTTATAATATGTTAAAGTTAAGTAGAGAACTATTTAAAATAACAGGTGATATCAAATATGCAGATTTTTATGAAAATACTTATATTAATGCTATTATGAGTTCTCAAAATCCACAAACTGGAATGACTACATATTTTCAACCTATGGCATCAGGATATTTTAAAGTTTATAGTTCAAAAACAGAACATTTTTGGTGTTGTACAGGAACTGGGCTAGAAAACTTCACTAAACTAAATGATAGTATATATTTTAAAGGTGATAAATCAATTTATGTCAATCAATTTGTAAGTAGTACTCTGACATCAAAAGATAATAATATTAAGATAACTCAAAAATCAAGTATTTTTGAAGACAGCAAAACAAAATTCACTGTAAATACTCTTGATGAAAAAGAAAATAACACAAGGATATATATAAGAGTTCCTGAGTGGACAAGTGTAACACCTAAAGTAAAGGTGAACGGCGAAGAAATAGAGGTAAGAATTGTAAAGGGTTATATCGTTCTAGATAGAGCTTGGAAAAACAATGATATAATTGAGTTAGAAGTTGGTCTTAACATTACGGTTCATAAACTTCAAGATAATGAGAATATTGTAGCTTTCAAATATGGACCTTTGGTATTAAGTGCTAATCTTGGAAGCGATAATCTAACAACTGGAACAACTGGTGTTAATGTTACTATTCCAAATGCTTTGCCAGGATTTACTGATTTAGTTAGAGTAAAAGGTGTTGAGAAAGAGGAATATTTAGCTAATATAAACTCCTACATAGTAAAAACGGAAGGAAAACTTGAATTTACTATGAAAAATACTGATAAAGAGTACCTTTTGACACCTCATTATATGCAGCATACGCAAAGATATGCAATATATATGAATATACAAAATGATAATTCTGACAACGAAGTAAAAGATAATATTTATGAAAGAAAATTTGCTAATCGCGAAGAAAGTGTAATTATTGATAGTGTGCCAGTTAGTAACGATCAATATGAATTAGCTCATAACATGAAGGGCGAAAACACAACAAGTGGTTCGCACAAAGGATTTAATTATAGAGATGCAAGTGCTAATGGTTGGTTTAGCTATGAGATGAAAGTTGATGATAAATATAAAAACAACTTAGCAGTAAAATATTTTAGTGGTGACGCAGGAAGAACTTTTAAGATATTAGTTGATGATAAGCTACTAGAAGAAGTTGTTATTGAAAATATTAATCCAGATGATTTTTATGATGTAAGTTATGAACTTAAAGAAGAATTGATAAAAGGAAAAGAATCGGTTGTTATAAAATTCGAAACACAAGGCGATAGCTTTGCAGGTGGAGTATTTGATAAAGTTTCTATAAAAAGAGATTATGATACAGAAGCATTTATCGAAGACATAAAAGTGTCTAATGGAAAATTAGAAGAAAAAATTGATTCTAAGACAAATAAAATAACGATTTATGTTGATGAAAAATCAAAGGACACCAAACTAGACTTTTTACTTTGTAATGAAAATGCATTGTTATATATTGACGATGTATTAGTAGATGAAACAAAGAGCTTCAAAATATCATTAGATAAAGAAGAAACCAATATAAAAGTATTAGTAAAAGCAGAAGACTTTGAAACAACGAAGGAATATAATATCTCTATAATTAAAGGCGATAAACAAGTATCTACAATTATAATTATAGTAATAATACTAATAGGATGCATTGTTACTACTCTTGTTGTAATCTTAATTAAGAACAATATTAAGAAAAATAAAAAAGGGATTAATTAATTCATAGTAAAAAAATAAATAAAAAAA
>CAZIGN010000072.1:0-1564 GCA_964538805.1 uncultured Lachnospiraceae bacterium | reverse complement strand
TAAAAAAATAAATAAAAAAAGAAACGACCTTAGAGAAATGATGTAAGGTCGTTTCTTTTTTATATTAGTCTAAACTGTTAAACCTTCCGCTTGCACCGCATGGCAAAACTAAATTATTAGATAGAACAGGCAAACCTATTTCTTCTGAAGTTACAATGCCTTTGTGTTTAAAAGCAACTTCTAGAGAAATCATATAAGTCAATACTGAAGGCGCTAAACCTGTAGTATAGGAGTTTATAAGAAAAAATAGAGGATCATCTGATAGAACTTGACTAGATAGTTTAACAAAATCATATATAGAATCTTCTATCTTCCATATCTCACCTTTAGGACCTCTTCCATATGAAGGAGGATCCATAATTATAGCATCGTATTTATTGCCTCTGCGAATCTCTTTTTCTATAAATTTAACGCAATCATCAACTAACCATCTTATAGGCTTGTCAGAAAGATTAGAAGATACTGCATTTTCTTTAGCCCAATTAACCATGCCTTTTGAAGCATCAACATGAGTTACAACTGCTCCAGCAGCAGCAGCTGCTAAAGTTGCTCCTCCTGTGTAGGCGAACAGATTAAGTACCTTAACTTCTTTATTAGGGTTAGACTTTAATCTTTTTTCAATCAAATTAGAAAACCAATCCCAGTTAGTTGCTTGTTCAGGAAAAATTCCAGTATGCTTAAAGCTAAAAGGCTTAAGATTAAATGTTAAGGTTTTTTTTGAAGGCAAGGTGTAATCAATGGTCCACTGCTTTGGAAGATCAAAAAACTGCCATTCGCCACCACCTTTGCTACTTCTATGGTAGTGACCATTCATTTTTGTCCACCCTTTATTAGTTCTTGGTGTATTCCAAAGAACCTGAGGATCTGGTCTTACCAAGGTGTATTCTCCCCATTTTTCTAGTTTTTCTCCATTTGAGGTGTCTAGAACTTTATAATCATTCCAATTAGATGCAATCCACATATATCTTTACCTTTCTGTTTTACGTTCAAAGTTGACTACTATAAAATAGTATTATCTTATAGTAGGTAAATACTATAAGATAATACTATTATAAGGTTCTAAAGTCAAGAATACACTTACCAATCTATAGTAGATGTAAAAAACAAAGTTTTATTGTGTAGGAGGCATTGCTAGGTATACACCAGGGGTTGTGAACCTTCCATTTCCACCAGAACTATCATTATTAAAACAATAAGTAACTGCATAATAATTTCCAAGGTAATTTAGACTTTGATTTGAAATATTAGTTGTCCATGTATTCGAAGTTTTATCACTCAAATATGTTAGATAGCCATCATTAGGGTAACTTGGATTTGCTACGGTTGCAGAAGCAACTACCTTATAGTATTTAAATCCAGAATATGTTATTCCGTTATAAGTAACTGTATCGCTAGTTAGTTTGGTCCAGTTGAAAGATAGGCTATCGCTAGTTATTGAAACATTTAGTGAAGGTGAAATTGTATTTACTAATGAATCATCGGTGTATTTTGGAATCTTATATTTTATTGAATTTGTGGTAAAAGTAGAACCATCTTCAAAAAGATAAGTTACTGCAAAATAATA
>CAZIGN010000071.1:6021-9393 GCA_964538805.1 uncultured Lachnospiraceae bacterium | reverse complement strand
CTCATATTCTCCTGCTAACATTAACCCTAAAGTCTTTTTTTCTCCATTTTCAAAAACCACTGTTCTACTACTAACTTTTCCATCAAAATAAATATTTGCTTTCTTTACTATAGTTACATTCTTAAACTCCATAATATTCACCAATATCTTTCATATATATTATTTTTTTATTGTTGTTTCAAATGCTCAATCTGATCATTACTTAATATCTTAATTTCAGCTCCTCTATGGCTTACCCAATATAAGAAACCTACAAACACGACGCCACCTATAATATTACCTATGGTTGCAGGTATTAGGTTGTTAAGAATTCCATTAGCATTAAGATTAGATAGCTCTTTAGCACTTATGTGGCTTAGTTCTACAAACTCAGGAACAGCTTTTGCAAACACTCCTACTGTTAAGTAATACATATTAGCTATACTATGTTCAAATCCTGAAACTATAAATGCCAGTATTGTTATATGTATTGTAAGGAATTTTCCTGCAGTTGAGTTAGTTGAATAAGAGCCCCAAACCGCCATACATACTAATATATTACAAAGTATTCCTCTAATTAAAACTTCAGTAAATTCAAGATTGACTTTTTGTGTCGCTACTTTTAATACATATCCGCCTAAATTGCCAGAATTACTATCAAGCATGCCACTATAGCCAATTAATAGTCCTATTATAACGGCACCTATCATGTTTCCTATATATACAAGTGTCCAGTTTCTTAACATACTTCTAAGTTTAATCTTTTTTTCAAATACTGCCACACAAATCAAAATATTTCCTGTAAATAACTCTGCTCCACAAAAAATCGTCAATATAAGACCCACTGGGAATATCATTCCTGATATTAATCTAGCTATGCTAAAATTATCAATAGCATGAGAACCTGCAGCTGCTGCAAAGCCGCCAAGTGCTATAAATATACCCGCAAATATACCATTTGTTATTGTTGTTGCAAATCTCTTTTTTGTTTTATGTTTTCCGATACTTTCGACTTCACAGTAAGTCTCATCAGCGCTCATTAATTTATCCATATTAATCTCCATCATTCTATAAAAATAAAATCATCACATTTATACTTTTTAGTACAAACATAATGATTTTATCATAAATATTTAGTCTTGCAAATACACATAGATTACAATTTTTTTATGTTTATTTCACATTTTTTTATCTTTTTAACATATTTAAAACATTAATTGAATATTGCTTAACTGGATAGACAAAACTCTTTTCGCCTTTGTCAAATATTATGCTTTTTGCAGAAATATTGTTTTTTGATTCCATAGAATTAACTTCATCAAGATTTCCTTGTATAATCTCTACTTTAATATCACTTTGTATATCGCAATCTAATTCAATTAACACATCAATTTCTTTATCTGTTACATTTACTAATTTTGTAATGATTTCATCTTTAGTAGTTGTTGTAACTGAATTAATAATAGAGTGTAATTGATGGACTTCTTTTTGCACTAACTGACCATTAATATAGCATTCAAAACCAAAATTGTTGGCTATTACTTTATAATTATTAAACTTTGTATAATCTATATTAAGATCTGTTTTTTCTGGATCTGGCTTGTTAAAGTCAAAAAAACCTTTTACATCAGTTACACCTTTGTTATTCTCTATTTTCCAGATCTGATTTCGAACCGAACCTAAATTCCATCCAAGATCTTTTGGCTCATTACAACCCGCATCTGTCTCTGGATGAAAATTCCAAGAAGAAATTGTTACTACGTTGTCAGACTCGAACTTTAGATCTGCCTCAAACTCATATTCTTCATAGTCAACATCTCCAAAAGTCACCCACATAAAATCTCTTTCATCAGATTTTCTATGGGTGTTATTTCCTCTTATAAAAGTTTCAAATGCTTCATTCCATTCTTTACTTTTACCAGTAAAAGGGTGCATATCTCCACCTTTTTTTAGTATGTACTGTTCATTTTCAATATCAAACTCACCATAAATAGTTCTGCTAATACTTTCTGTTTTTCTATTAATTTTGGCATTCTTGATTATCAATCCAGGTTTTTCGCACATTATACCAGGAACGCCTTTGTATTTTGGTGGGTTTTTTAAGGTCTCAAGTTTAGTTTCTACTACCTTTTCGCCTTTGTATTTAGCAAAAAGCGATAATACATGATAAGTTGGAATTCCATATACTTCATGATTATTAAATACTATAAGATTAGGTTTCCAAGCAGCATAATCCATATTTTCTAGTAATGGCGCATATGCAGATAGTGTAACTATATCTTGGTTTCTTTCTACTCCTGTCAAAAATGCCGCTTCTGCTAAAGCACACTCCATAGAAGCTATAGTATTCCCGCCATTTACAGCATATTCTCCTAAAAATATATCAGGTCCTTTTCTATCGTAATCATCAAATTTATTTACATTTTCCATGAAGAATTCTGGTGTACTATAGTAGTGTTCATCAACACATTCTGTAGGAAGCCCATCTTTTTCTGTATGTGCATTTGAAATCAAAATGATTTCTGGGTATTTATTTTTTATTTCTTTATAAAACATTTCATATCTTTTTGTATATTCTTCGCCCCAGTTTTCATTTCCTATTTCAAGATATTTTAATTTGAATGGTTCTTCATGTCCTGCTAGAGCACGCATTTTTCCATACTTGCTATCACTTTTTCCTATTGCGTATTCTATTGCGTTTAGTGCTTCTTCTAAGAATTCTTTTGTTGTCTCTATATCAAATTCTTTACCTCTTCTAGCCTGGCAAGAAATTCCGCAATTACATACATACATAGCTTCCATATCAAGGTCTTCACAAAGTTGTAGATATTCATGAAATCCTAGTCCATTGGTGGTTCGATAATGCCACATCAAATTATGACTTGGTCTTTCCCAAACCTCACCTATAGTATTAGAAAATCTCATGGCTGTTTCTTTTGTAAGACCCTCTACTACACACCCACCTGGAAATCTCAAGAATTTTGGTGATAATCCTTTTAATATATTAACTAGGTCTATTCTTAAACCATGATTTTTGTATGTCTTTTCTGGCATCAATGACGTAAAACCTATAATCACTTCACATTCTTGATCAGCACTAATGTTTATAACACCATCATAATCTGTTTCACTTGCTACTATATAGAAGTCTTTTTTTATAAAATCATCATTTTTTATAATTGTTTTTGTATCTTCACCATATAAGACGCCAATTTTACTTTCTAAGGAAACCTTAATATTAACATCCTTATTTGATTTCAAAAACATATAGAACTTATATCCATCTTCTTTTTTAACAGGAACTCCTGCATAACCTATATTAAAAATGCTTCCATTTTTTTCAAAATCAACTTTTAAAGAGCATTCCCTTTTGCTATTAAGTACATCTTTTTT
>CAZIGN010000071.1:0-5921 GCA_964538805.1 uncultured Lachnospiraceae bacterium | reverse complement strand
AATCATCTGCAACCTTAAATAACTCATTTTTTGTATTGATTTTTATAGTATTTTGCACCTTCTTTTACACTTACCCTTCCTTCTTAATTTTCTAATTTTTTAATCCATTTATAATTATATAGTCTGAAAATGCACCAGATTGCCTTTATTATCATGTCTATCTTCATTGCAAAATAGACATAAAATGGGGATAAATTGAATATTATTCCAAATAAAAAGCCTAAAGGCACAGAAGCTATCCATAAGAACAAAACGTCAGCTACCATAAGGAATTTTGTATCTCCACCACCTCTTAGTACCCCTTTTGTAAGTACTGATGAGACAGCTTGAAACAAAACAATTATTGATATAGCATTTACTAAACTATTAGTATATTCTATTGTTTGTGAAGATACTACATAAGCATTTAATATAAATGGACTTATTATTTTTATTACTAAGGCTGAAAACAATCCTACAACCACACTTACTTTTAAGAATTTTACACCATATTTTTTAGCTTTTTTGATATTGCCTTCACCAATACTATGTCCTACCATAATACTTGCAGCATTAGATATGCCTAAAATAAAAAATGTACTGATTTGAACAGTTATTGCGGTTATATTGTTAGCTGCAAGCATAACTTTGCTGTTTTCCATATGCCCCATAGTAATGGCTATCATATTATTTCCAAGTTGAAGCATCAAATCACTTATGATTACTGGAACTGCAAACATCCTAAATTGACTCAAAACATTTTTGCATGATTTTAATATATACTTTATTTTATAATTAATTCTCTTATCTAGTATAAATACGAAAGTCGCAATTACAACAAACTCAACTAATCTCGCTAATACTGTCCCAAGTGCTGCACCTTTAACTCCCATAGGTTCAAATCCTAACTTACCAAATATGAACACCCAGTTTAAGAAAATATTTATCCCAAAAGAACAAATTGATGAAATAAGTGATAACCAAACCATTCCGACCGATCTATAAAGAATAGAAAGTGTTAGTGCTAAACCATGTATTATATAGGCTCCACTCATCATTTTCAGATAAGCTGTTCCTTCGTCTATTACACTTTTATTTTTTGTGAATATTTCTAATATCTGTTCGGTAGCAAAAAATGATAAAATAGTAAAAAATGATGCAACTACTATACAGATTCTAATTAACAATGTTATCACTTGTTTTATATTAGCCACATCTTTTCTACCCCATAATTGATTGACTAATACAGCTGCTCCACCACCTAAACCCATACAAAAAATGTGAAAAAGCATATAAAACTGATTTCCTATTGAAACCCCAGATATAGCCGCCTCTTGTAATTGCCCTACCATTATTCCATCACACAAATTAACACTAAGGTTTATTACTTGTTGTAAAATAACTGGTCCTGCTATAAATATAAGTTTTTTTATAAAATCATCGTTTTCTTTAGAGAGTTTTTTCATTAAACTATATTATCCTTTATAAATTCTAATGTCATCTTTGTAACTTTATCGTTACCTTCTTTGCTAAAACCATGACCTTCATTCTTAAATACTTCTAAATGCATGTCTTTATACACTTTTTCAAGCCTTTCACTAAATTCCAAAGTGACTATAGGATCTTTATCCCCATGCATGATAAGTACCTTTTTCTCAAATTTTCCAATATGCTCGTACACATCAAATCCTCTTAAAGACATACAAAATACTTTTCCTAATGTCATTCCCCAAAGGTCTTCTTTTTCTGGTATATCCTCATCATTTTTATATCTTTCATTCCAGTCTTTTGCTATACACATAGCTGGAAATAATAGTACTAGCCCTCTTATCTCTTCAATTTTTTCATCAGCTACTAAGGCACTAACTAAGCCACCTTGGCTACCACCAAATAGAAAGATATTTTCTTTTGAAACTAATTTGCTTTTTTGAAGATATGATAAAACAGTTAATAAGTCTTCTTTTTCTGTGAATATAGTCATATCAGTAGTTTCCATTGAGCTTCTAGAATTAACTGACCCTCCGCAAAAATCATAGCAAAATGCTCCTATTCCATTTTCAGCAAATATTTCGCCCATTTCTTCAAAATCTTTTCCACTTCCATTGTAGCCATGACTACATACAACAACTGGAAATTCTTCTTTAGTCTCTGGCGTTATAAATACACCAAATAACTCTCTTCCATTATTACTAATTGTAACCGGCATTTTTTTGTAATTCATAAAATTCTCCAATCTATATTTTGTATGGTAATATAAAAACAAGTTAAAAAAACATGTTAATTAGTATTCTAATTAACATGTTTTAATTTTACTCTTATTTTGTATAAAGTCAATATTATAAATAGCACATAAATGTCATAAGTTTTTCTTTATTTGCTACTCTACAGTAATAACTGAAACTGGGCAATTGTTCTCGGCTTCACTTGCACCATCTTCATCTGCAGCTGCTATAACATCTACATACACTTCTGCTACGCCTTCATCATTCATTCTAAAAACGTTAGGACATACAGAAGCACATAATCCACAACCAATGCATCCATCTTGATCTATTGTAGCCTTCATATATTCACTTCCTCTCTTCTTTCAAAAATAATTTGATAAGTTCTTTTAAACATTTTAACATATAAGAAAAAATAAGTTGTGCCCTCAGCTACATTTTTTTGGCTTTTATAGTATCTGTGAAATAAATTCTTTTGTTCTTTCTTCTTTAGGATTATCAAACAATTCTTCAGGTGCACCTTCTTCAACTATCATTCCTGAATCCATGTAAACTACTCTGTCTGCGACTTCTTTAGCAAAACCCATCTCGTGGGTTACAATGACCATTGTCATTCCTTCTTTTGCTAAATCTTTCATAACTTTTAAAACTTCTCCTACTAATTCAGGATCAAGTGCGCTAGTGGGTTCATCAAACAACATTATTTTAGGGCTCATTGCTAGTGCTCTTGCAATTGCCACTCTTTGTTTTTGTCCTCCTGATATCATAGAAGGGTAGGTCTCTGCTTTTTCACTCATATTAACCTTATCAAGAAGCTGCATTCCTATTTCTTTAGCTTCTTGAACAGGTATTCCTTTTACCTGTGTTAGTCCTTCTATTACATTTTCTAAGATTGTTTTATGTGGAAATAGATTAAAATGTTGAAAAACCATTCCTACTTCTTTCCTAATCAGATGTAATTTTTTAGTTTTGGTTGTTACTTTATCACCGTCTATTGTTATAATTCCTTTTTGAGCTTTTTCTAAAAAATTCAGACAACGAAGTAATGTTGATTTTCCTGATCCACTAGAGCCTATGATTACAACCACTTCATTTTCATCAACATTAAAATCTATATCTTTTAGAACCTGATTTTTACCAAACCACTTGTTTAATTTTTCTACTTTTATCATATAATTATTTGCCTTTCATTTTTTACTCGACTAATTTATAGTCACTAATGTTTAGTTTCTTTTCTAACAAACTAAAGCCTATAGTTAATACTGAAGTTAATAAAAGGTAATAAATTGCAGCTATTGTCAACATTTCCATAGTCATAAATGTAGACGAACCCATTTGCCTTGCAAAAAGTAAAAGTTCTGGTATTGCAACCGCACTAGCAAGAGAAGAATCTTTAAGAGCTATAATTAATTGATTGCTAAGAGGAGGTATAGCTCTTTTTAATGCTTGAGGTAAAATTATTCTTTTCATTACTTTTGTATTTGTCATTCCTAAAGATAATCCTGCTTCTCTTTGTCCTCTATCTACACCTTGAATTGCACCTCTAAATATCTCTGCAATATAAGCACTATTATGAAGACCTAATGCAATAAATGCAGATGGTAAATTTTCTAATTTAATAATTGTTACTAATCCAAAATATATCATTAACAACTGTAATAATAATGGTGTTCCTCTTATTATCCATATGTATGCTTTTGCTGGTATATTAAGTATTTTATGTTTTGATATTCTCATTAATGCTAAAATCAAGCCAAATATTACACCAATTGCAATACCTATAACTGTTACTAATATCGTCATCTTTGCAGCATTTGCAAAAGTCGGAAAATATTCAGGAATTACCGTAAAATCCCATACGCCCATGGTTTATCACCTATCCTTCCTATTTTACCGTTATGTCAGTACCATTCATCCATTTTTCGCTAATTGCTTTCATAGTACCATCTTCGTGCATAGCTTCTAGTATTTCATCAATTTTCTTTAGTAGTTCTTTATCATCCTTATTAATAGCAATTCCCATACTTTCAAGACGTAATAATGAATCAACCATTATTATTTTTTCGCCTTCTTTCATTTCGTTCATAGCATTTATTCCTACTAATCTATCCGTAATAACTCCATCTACTCTACCATTTATCAGTTCCATCATAGTAGCATTATCGTCTTGATAATAAGCTACTTCTGCTCCTAGTTCTTTAGCATCTTGAACAAAGTTAGAACCAGTTGTAACTGCTATCTTTTTACCTTTCATCTCGTCAGCTTTTGTAATTTTCGAATCCTTTAATACAAACAATTGAGCTCCTGAGTAATAATAAGGTGTTGTAAAGTTTACAACTTTTAAACGATCCTTTGTAATTGCCATACTTCCTAATATTCCGTCATATCTTTTGTTTCTTAGGCCTTCTACAAGGCCATCCCAATCAGATGTAACATAGTTAAGTTTCACACCTAATCTTTTTGCTATTTCTTCTCCTACTTCTACATCAAAACCAACAACTTCTCCATCTTTCATATAATTAAAAGGTGGATATCCTCCACTACCTACAACAGTTAGTTTTTCTTCTTTTTTTACTCTCTCTAGACTATCAACTTTTTCGTCACTACAAGCTGATACTGTTGTGAACATTAGCAACATAGCTACTATCATTAATAATTTTTTCTTCATTTTTATTCCAATGCATATCATAAACATTATGATATTACCCAAATTATAACGTTGAAAGAAAAGGGCAATGCATATAATCCTTTCTTTTTTTCTTTTTTTCTTTTTTTCTTTTTTTATTCTACTACTTTCAACTTTATGTCTTCTTTGCAAAAGTGACAACCTGTATTTTATCACAAAGTTGTCACTTTTGCAAATTATTAAAAAAACAAGAATCTTTTTATCAATTCTTGTTTCCTTTTTTTAAATATTCTTTTACTGCCTCAACACTAGTTACATCTCCAACATAAATCAATATATCTTCTACGTTAAATGTAAAATAAGGTCCCGGTGAGAGTATAATCAATCCATCTCTTTTGACTGCTATTACTGTAGCTTTCGTTTCCTGCCAGAATTTAATTTCACCTAAAGATTTTCCAACTATATAAGAATTTTCTATTATTCTTTCTTCATAATTTATAAAAGGATTTGTTGGTGAGTATTTGTCATTTACTTCTATTACAGCATTTGCCATTTCTTGAATTTTTTGGTTTATTTCGGCTTGCTTTTTCACCAATTCACTTAATTTCTTTTTTAATACTCTTGGATTATTTTGCTCTCCAAAAACTTCTACGTATTTTTGAGCTTTTTGGCAAGATATTACAACCGAACCACTATTTTTTATAATCTCTATTATTTCCATATCTGACAATAATTTCATCGATTTTCTAATCGTTTCAGGCGATACCCCATATTCAGAAGATAGAACTGATCTTCCATATAACTTTGTATGCTCTTTGATTTCTCCTTTTGATATTCTTGTCGCTATGTCTAATGCTATTCTTGCATATACAGGAATTACTACTTGACTATCCATGAACTCTCCAATTCTTTTATTTACTAGATTAATATTTATCATTATATCATTAAAACAATTTTAATAAACCTTATTTTTCATACTATGCTTCAATGTCTACATTTTTTTCTTCTTAGTTTGTTTTTTTTACCACTTGGTAAAAGTCTATTTACTTTTTTTTAATAGACTGTTATCTTAAGATTACAAAAGTTACAAAAAT
>CAZIGN010000070.1:3295-9568 GCA_964538805.1 uncultured Lachnospiraceae bacterium | reverse complement strand
AAACTACAACACGAAGGAAAAGATATGAATATTGACCTATTAAAGCAACTAGAAAAGATAACTTCAGAAGAACAGGCTATATTAGATGGAAATGAGAAAATTAATAAAGAAATATACATGAAATCGTCATCAAATGTTATTGATTGTAAAAAGTTACTCGATAGTGGTAAGTTGATACAGTTAAGACCTCATACACGATTTGTACATTTTCCAGAGCATTCGCATAACTATGTTGAAATGATATATGTATGTAAAGGAACAACAACACACATTTTAAATGGTGAAAAAATTATATTAAAAAAAGGTGAGCTTTTGATATTAAATCAAAAAGTAAAACAAGAGATTTTGCCTGCAAAACAAGACGATATTGCAGTTAACTTTATAATACTACCAGAATTTTTTGATCAAACATTACTTATGATTGGTGAAGAAGAAAATCTAATAAGAGATTTTATAATAGGGTGTCTAAAAGGAGAAGATGATCTAGCAAGTTATTTGCATTTTAAACTTTCAGAGGTTATACCTATCCAGAATCTTTTAGAGAATCTTATCTGGACGATTTGGAAAGACAACCATAATAAAAGAAGTATAAATCAATTTACTATGGGATTGTTATTCCTACATTTAATGAATCATACTGATAAGATTATTGTAGGAAAGGATAACTTTGAGCAAGAATTAAGGCTTACAGTATATAGGTATATAGAAGAACATTATAAAGAGGGGCAATTGTCTGATTTAGCTAGTTATCTACACTATGATTTATATTGGCTTAGTCGAATGATAAAAAAAATAACTAACAAGAATTATACAGAATTAGTACAAACTAAAAGACTAAATCAAGCAACCTATTTACTTAAAAATACAAAGATGTCAGTTGCAGATATAGCGATCGCAATAGGATATGACAATATAAGTTATTTTCATAGGATATTTAGAAAGAAATATTCATTATCACCAAAAGAGTTTAGAGAAAAATAAATGCAAATAAGGACATATAAAATTACAAAAAGTGTCCTTGTTTTTTTTTGCAAATAAAGATAGAATAAATCAAACTATTGCTAGTATGTTTGTATAATAATTTTAAAAGAGAAAGGAAGGGTATAAAAATGCTTAAAAGATTCATATTAAATGAAACATCTTATCATGGAGAGGGTGCGATTTTGGCAATTTCCTCAGAAGTTAAAAAGAGAGGATTTAAAAAAGCTTTTGTGTGTTCAGATTCTGAACTTATTAAGTTTAATGTTGTTCAAAAAGTAATTAATATTTTAGAAAATGATAGTCTTGAATATGAACTTTTCACAGATATAAAAGCTAATCCTACTATAGATAATGTAAAACAGGGAGTAAAAGCATTTAAATTAATGGGCGCAGATTATATTATAGCCATAGGTGGAGGCTCTTCTATCGACACAGCTAAAGCAATCGGAATTATAATAAATAATGAAGAATTTGAAGATGTTAGAAGTTTAGAAGGCGTAGCAGATACTAAGAATAAAAGTGTTCCAATACTAGCCGTTCCAACAACAGCTGGAACAGCAGCAGAAGTTACAATTAATTATGTAATAACTGACGAAGAAAAAAATAGAAAAATGGTTTGTGTAGATCCAAATGACATTCCAGTATTAGCCTTTGTAGATCCTGATATGATGGAAACTATGCCTAAAGGATTAACAGCAGCTACAGGAATGGATGCATTAACACATGCAATAGAAGGATATATAACCCGAGGAGCATGGGAATTATCAGATATGTTTCATTTGAAAGCAATAGAAATAATTGCAAGAAGTCTCAGGGGGGCAGTTTCAAACAGTCCTAAAGAAAGAGAAGATATGGCCCTAGGTCAGTATATAGCTGGGATGGGATTTTCTAATGTTGGGCTAGGAATTGTTCATTCTATGGCACATCCTTTAGGAGCACTTTATGATACACCGCATGGAATTGCAAACGCAATAATACTTCCAACAGTTATGGAATATAATGCAGATTCGACTGGTGAAAAATACAGAGACATTGCAAAAGCAATGGGCGTTGATAATACTGAGAAGATGAGTGTAAAAGAATATCAAAATGCAGCAATAAATGCAGTAAAACAACTATCAATTGATGTTGGAATTCCTACAGATTTAAAAACTATTATAAATGAAAATGACTTAGAGTTTTTAGCAAATTCAGCATATAATGATGCTTGTCGTCCAGGAAATCCAAAAGATACAAGTGTTGAAGATATATTAGAATTGTATAAAAGCTTGCTATAAATAAAAGTTATGAATTTGGTATTAAATTGATTGATTTTAATTACATAATGTTCCATAAAGAAGGCAGATTATAAAGTGTTATTAGCTTAACATAACTGCCTTCTTTTTTTGTAAAATCTCGAGCCAAACCATTAAAGAGTGCCATGAAAAAAGAAAAAGAAACAAAGTGCCAAACAAAAAGCTAAAAAACAAGAAAATATCTAACAATTTGATTGCCAATCTAAACTATAAAATGTTAATATATAAGATATATCAAACATTTTTTATTTAAAGGAGACTATCTATGAAAAGACTTAAAAGCCCAATAAGTATAATGAGTATAAGTTTTATTTCTATATTGATTTTGTTTTTTATGAGTACTTTAACAATAAGTGCTAACGAGAAAAATGAAAATAAAAAACAAAGTGTCTTATTTATAAGTTCTTATACAGAAAGTTTTATAACTGTCCCAGATCAAATAAAAGGTTTGAAAGAAATTTTTGATAAAGAAGGTGTTACATTAGAGATAGAGTATATGGATGCTAAGAGAATTTCAGATAAAGAAAATATCAATATGTTCTATCAACTTATAGAATACAAGAATAAGGTTTTGAATCCTTATGATACAATAATTGTTGGTGACGATGCTGCTTTACAGTTTGCAATGGATTATAAAGAAGAGCTATTCAAAGATATTCCAATTGTCTTTTTTGGTATAAATGATTTTGAAAGAGCAAAAAAAGCTAAACAACAAGGAGATATGACAGGAAGCTTAGAAGAAACTTCATTAGTAGACAACATTAAACTGGCATTAGAATTTAATAAAGATGCTAACAAAGTAGCTGCTATTATTGATGGAACACTAACAGGCCAAGGTGATAAAAAACAATTTGAAGAGGCTATGAAAGAGTTTCCTGATTTAGAATCAATAATTCACGATATTTCTAAAACTACATTTGAAGAGTTTTCCCATACCTTAAGTAATATTAAAGAAGGTACAATTGTTTTATTTTTAAGTATGAATGAAGACAACACAGGAGTGTATAAAGACTTAAATGCTCAGTTTGAATTTATTAAAAACAATTCAAATGTACCAGTATATAGAGCTTCTGTAGGAGGAGTAGGGCAAGGATTAATTGGCGGTAAAATGATAGATTATAAAGAGTTTGGTAAGCAGGCAGCCTTAACAGCTATTAGCATACTAAAAGGAAATGATGTTAATTCAATAGATTTAATAGAAGAAACACCATATTATTATATTTTTGATTATGATTTGATTGAAAAATATAATATAGATGAAGATAATATTCCAAAAGGAGCTATATTTGTTAATAAAGATATAAGCATATTTGAAAAATATAAAAACACTATTCTTATTATCAGTTTAATTATTGTAGTATTAACATTAATAGCATTAATATTAATGATTGATAATATAAAAAGAAGAAGATTAGAAAAAGAGCTGTTAGAAAAAAACAATGAATTATCAAGCACATACGAAGAACTTACTGCTACATATGAAGAGTTAATGGCATCAGAAGAAGAGTTGCACTCGCAATATGATGTTATAAGTGCTCATGCAAAAGAAGTAGATGATTTAAATCAGAAGTATGAGATAGCAATAGAAGCAACTAATAGTGCAGTTTGGGAATTTGATATTGAAACCAGGGAAGTAATAATATCTAATAATTTTGAGAATTTAATATGTAGACACATTAATTCAAGTGGAAATATATATGAGATATTAAACGAAGTGTTAGAAAAAGATTACTATGAATTAGTTATTAGTGATATAGAAAAGTTTTTACAGGGCGAAAAAGATAGTATAAACATAAGTGTTAAGACTAATGAAGAAGATGAAAAAGACAAGAAATGGTTGTTAATAAGAGGAAATGGCATTAAAGATTTTCAAGGTAATGTAACAAAATTATCAGGTATATTCTTGGATATTACTAATATGAAAACGCAAGAAGAATATATAAAATATATTGCTACTCATGATTATTTAACTGATCTGCCAAACAGACTAAGTTTTGTTGAAATATTGTCAAAAGAAATTGAAAAGAAAAAACAAGGAACAGTTATGCTATTTGATATAGATGATTTTAAAACTATAAATGATACTATGGGACATATTTATGGTGACAAAATTCTAAAAGAAGTAGCCAAAAGATTAAAAGAACTAATAGCTGAAAATGTTGTTATTGCAAGAATTGGTGGGGATGAGTTCTTAATTTTACTGATTGATATAGTTGATAAAAATGACATTGAAAATGCTATAAAGTTAATACATAGAACTTTTGAAAAGCCATTTTTTATAGATGGAATTGAAAATAAAATTGATTTTAGCATGGGTATTACAAGATTCCCACACGACGGCAACAATATAGTTCGACTTATAATGAACGCAGATACTGCCATGTATAAAGTTAAAAGAAATGGCAAGAATAGTTCGCTGTTTTATAAAGAAGATATGAAAAAAGAGATACATAAGAAAAAAGAATTAAAGGATATACTTACTGAAACACTTGCAAATGAAGGATTTGAATTACACTATCAGCCACAGGTTTCTTGTATTGACGATAGTATAGTTGGTTTTGAAGCCCTTCTTAGAATAAAGGATAGAAACATAAGTCCTGCCGAGTTTATTCCTGTAGCAGAAGAAACAGGTCTTATAATACCAATTGGAAGATGGGTTGCAAAAGAAGCAATTAGTCAATTGTCAAAATGGAACAAAAAAGGATACACTGAAAAAACAATAGCTATTAATTATTCGACAGTACAATTAAAAGATGAAGACTACATTGATTATTTAGTAGATTTGGCCAAAGAAAATGAAGTTCTAACAAAATTTATCGAGATTGAAATAACTGAAGGAATTATGTTAGAAAATAATATGCAGACTCATCTTTTCTTAAAGACACTAAAACAAAAAGGCTTCAAAATAGCACTTGATGATTTTGGAACAGGTTACTCATCGCTTAATTATCTAACTTATATGCCTGTAAATAGAATAAAACTTGATAAAACAATTAACGACAAGTTCCTAGCGATGGAAGATATAAGTGTAATCAAGAGTCTTATTTCATTAGCGCATAGTCTGAAATTAGATATAGTAGCAGAAGGAATAGAGGATATAAAAAGTTCGAATAAGCTAAGAGAGTGTGGTTGTGATTATATGCAAGGATATTTGTTTAGCAAGCCAATAACAAAAGAACAAGTTGAAGAAAAGTATATAAAAAAATAATAAAAATGAATAATTAAAATGAATAATAAAAATCAAAAATAAAAAATCAACCTCGCTTTGGTACATTGAACTTTATTGAGGTTGATTTTTTGATGAAATCTAAGATTGATAAAAATATGCAAATAACATAAATTGATTAGTTTTTAGCCTTCATATTTTATTAGTTCTTTCCAAATTGCAATCTCACGGTTAGCTATCTCAACATTAGAAGAACCATGAACAGCATTTTCTTGAACATTTGAACCATACATATATCTAATTGTTCCTGGTTTTGCATTCGCCGGATTAGTAGCACCATTAATATCTCTAACTAAATCAACAACATTTTCCCCTTCTAATATAAGAACTAGTATCTCGGATGAAGACATATAATCTAAAACTTCAGGAAAGAAGTCTTTGTGCTTGATATCGTCATAATGTTGTGTTAGTACTTCGTGAGTTGCTAATACACGATGGGCATGAATTATCTCTAAACGATTATCTTCGTATATAGAAATTATTCTTCCTATAAGTTTCTTTTTCACAGCTTCAGGCTTAATTATTACAAGTGTTCTTTCCATAAAATGTTCCCCCTGCAAAGTTAATTTATCAGTTATTATCACTAATATGTTAAATTATACTATATAATTTAAGAAAATTATAGTATAATTTAGTTAATTTAATAATAAAATTTAAATATTAAAAGAAAGGAAAATACATTTAATTTCAATATTTCTTTTCTGCAAGTAAAATTTTTGCCTTATATTGAGTTAGTTTAAAACTAGTGGTATAATTTCAAATGTTGATAAG
>CAZIGN010000070.1:0-3195 GCA_964538805.1 uncultured Lachnospiraceae bacterium | reverse complement strand
ATAATAAAAGAGTTCTTAAAAGGTGTATTAATAGGTGTTGCAAATATTATACCAGGAGTAAGTGGTGGAACTATGGCAGTATCTATGGGTGTTTATGATAAAATCATTAATGCAGTTTCTAATTTTTTCAAAGACATAAAAGGTAATTTGATTTTACTCTTGCCTTATCTTATTGGTGCAGTAGCTGGGATAGGGGCATTGTCATTTATAGTAAAAGGTGCTTTGACTAATTATCCTATGCAAACAAGTGGCATGTTTATAGGACTAATAGTTGGAGGAGCGCCAATTCTAGTAAATAAAGTAAAAGGAGTCAAGATAAATGTTTGGCATGTACTAATTTTTCTTGTTACTTTAGTTATAGTTGTAGGTATGGCGTTTTTAAGTGGGGATGAAGGTTCTGCAACGACTTTAAAGGTTGATTTAGGTGTTGCAATTTACTTGCTTGTAATTGGAGCAATTGCATCAGCAACAATGATAATTCCAGGAGTAAGTGGATCCTTGGTTTTAATGTTGTTGGGTTATTACGGAATAATTATAAGCTCTGTTAGTAATATAATATCTGCAACTTTAAACTTAGATGTAGCAGCATTTATAAAAGAATTTTATATAATTGGACCTTTTTTACTCGGCATTGTGCTAGGGCTAGGCTTGGTTGCTAAACTTTTAAATCTATTATTTAAAAAAGCATTTTATATGACTTATTTTGGTATTTATGGATTGGTTTTTGGCTCTCCTTTTGTAGTCTTATACAAAGCTGGAATTGTTAGTATAGAAGTAGTACCAGTAATTGTAACTATAATAACTTTTGCAATTGGCTTTTGCATATCATTTTTCTTAGGCAAGGATGAAGAAGAAGACAATGAAAAGAAGCTAGAAAAAAAGGAAAAAATTGCTAATGAATTTTAAAGTAAAAAATCTTAAAAAACTTATACTAGTTGTATTTTCGGTTATTATAATGGGATTTTCATTATCGTTTTTAATAAGATCTAATTTTGGAGTGGATCCTTGTTCAGCAATGAATATAGGAATTGCCAAGATAGTAGGAATAAGTTTTGGTAATTGGTTGTTGATTTTCAACTTCATTTTCTTAGTGATTGTAATATTATTTGGTAGAGAACTGATTGGTTGGGGGACATTAGCTAATATGGTTTTGGTAGGTTATAGTGTTGATTTAACAACTTGGCTTACAGATTTTTTTATAACAGACGCTATGTTTGAATCAATGTTTGTTAGAACAGCAGTCTTTGTTCCATCAATCATTATTTTTGTAATAGCAGCATCAATTTATATATCAGCCAATTTAGGCGTAGCTCCATATGATGCCATACCTTCGATGCTATGCGATTATCTTAATAAAAAAGTCTCAATTCCGTTTAGACTAGTAAGAATGGTTTGGGATTTGACAGCTTGTGCTTTAGGTTTCCTTCTTTCAAATCAAGCAGGAATAATGACTGTTTTAGCGGCATTTTTGCTAGGACCATTAATCGATTTGACAGGAAGAGTTTTATTTAAAAGAAAAGAACCTGCAATTATACAAATATCAGAATAAATGAAAGGAATATATTATTAATAATATAAAATATGTTTAGGTTATAAATAATCTTAAAATGAATTTATGGATTGATAATATAAGTAATATGAATGAGTGAATGTAATACTAGTTGGGTACAATCAGTAGGCTGTGTTGTTATGCATGAAGGAAAAGTTTTGTTAGGAAGACATACTTATGGAAATGGAAATGGAAAGTTGATTTTACCAGGAGGATATATTGAAGCTGGTGAACTTCCACAAGAAGCAGCTATTAGAGAAATAAAAGAAGAAACTAACGTATCTGCAAAAGTAGAAAAAATGCTTGGAATTAGATGTAGTAGAAAAAACTGGTACATATTATTTTTGTGCTCATATGTAAGTGGAGAAGCAAAACCTGATCTTGATGAAAATAGTGAAGTATTGTGGATTGATATAGAAGAAGCTCTTAATAGAACAGATGTGCCAGATATGACAAAGTCTGCAATATTAAAAGCCATCTCTTCAAAGGATAAAGCATTCATTGATTTGAGTTATAAGCAAGGTCTTGAAACAGATAAAGACTATGAGTATTATACCTATCTTGAATAAAATATAAGACTAATTTAAGTCATAAAATAGTATATATCATTATAAACTACTATGCGATCAGTTTCATTTAAGATTTCATGTCGATCATCTTCATAAAATCTTATCAAAACCTCGTTTATGTTTAGCTTTTTGTATTGATTATATACTTTTTTGACACCCTTTTTAAAGTTACCTACTGGATCTTTATCACCAGACATAAAATATATTGTTAGATTTTTAGGGATTTTCTTAAGATTCTTATTATTAGTTAGGGTTAATATTCCGCGAAGCATATGTTTATATGCATTTACAGTAAAAGTATAGTTGCAAAGAGGGTTGTTGGCATAATCATTTACAATAAAAGGGTCTTTTGTTAGCCAATCATACTTAGTAATTGTATTAGAAAATGATTTGTTATAACCACCAAAAGCAAGGTTGTTAATAAATTCACTTCTATAATGGCCGCCTTTTATTAACTCTAAGAAACTACAAGCAGTAATTCCTGCAATTAATTCTAATCTGCTCTTATGACCAGTTCCCATAATTATTACACCTTCAAAGTTTTTAGCTTCCTCGCTAAAGGTGTGCAAATATTGCCTTAGTAAAAAAGATCCCATACTATGGCCTAAAATATAATGTGGCAAATCAGGATAATCTCTAGAGATTTTTTTTGAAACATGATTAATATCTTTTAAAAGATACTTATTAGCATCTTTACCAAAGTACCCAAGGCTTTCTTGATTTAATACAGACTTACCATGGCCTATGTGATCGTGGCCAACAACTAGGATTCCTTTGGAGTTTAAAAAATCAGCAAAATCATCATATCTATCAATATATTCAGTCATACCGTGACAAATTTGCAGGGTTGCCTTAATATTTGAGTCGGGAATCCATCTTATAAGATGAATGTTATTTATTTTATTAGATGATAAAAAATAAGATTCTTTTTTCATAAAAACACCATATTTAACCTTTCATATTACTATAATAAATCATTATGGTAATATTGAAAAGCATTTTATCGTGTATCAATTGAAAAGCATTTTATATTTTAGGGCGTAAAACCCCTATGTCTTTAGACTAGGGGATGTAAGC
>CAZIGN010000069.1:0-9808 GCA_964538805.1 uncultured Lachnospiraceae bacterium | reverse complement strand
CCCCTATTTTGTGAAAATTTTAACAGGGGTGCTTACCCCCAAAAATAACTCCAGTAATTTCATAACACTTCTGTGTACAAACTTGTATAATATTAGTGATATTGTTGTGTGCGAGTTCGGTTGGGTTTTATGGCTGGTCTATGTGGCTTTTTGGCTGGCTCGGTTAACGACATATAATTATAATTAACAAACTGGAGGTATTATGAATAGTGATTTCGATATAATTTCACATAATTTTGGAACGGACATTGACAATTTAAGGATATATCCATTGGGCGATTTGCATATTGGTAGTTCTGAATTTAATATGGATATGTGGAAAAAATGGTTAGCTATGGTAAAAAATGATGATGCTGGATATGTTGTTCTTATTGGCGATATTTTGGACAATGGTCTCAAAAACAGTAAGACTGATAGTTATTTGGCAACTTTGCAACCACAAGAACAAAAGAAGTATTTGGCAAATGAATTGGGCGATATAAAGCATAAGATTATTGGAGTTTGTCCCGGTAATCACGAGAGCAGAAGTTCTATTTTAACTGGAAATTGTCCACTTTATGATACTTTATGCAAGCTTGATTTAGAGGATATTTACAGACAGAATATGGCATTTATCAACATTAGATTTGGAAATTACAATGGAACAAACAATGAATGTAATTATAATATTGTACTGGGACATGGTGCTGGTAGAAACAAAGCGAAGAACTTTTCTTATTCTATTGATGGAATGGATATTTTTATAACAGGCCATACTCACGAACCAGAAAGTAATTTCAGAAAGAAGTTATCTTTTAATAATAAGTATGGGAAGATAATAGAAAAAGAATACGCACACATAGTAGTGCCTAGTTTTCAAAACTATGGTGGATATGCTATAAAAGCTATGTATCAACCATTAGGTAGTTCAAAAATACCAGTAATTGAATTAAATGGTAAAACGAAAGGAGTGACAATATCTTGGATTTAAAAAAAGTATATGTAGTTTATGATAGTTCTAAATTTACAATAACAGAGTTGCGAGAAGATTTGAGAGCAGAGGGTTATAATTATGAGTTCTTGTTCGGCGATATTCACAGTAATACTAAGGATATATTGGAATTAGAAAAAGCAGATGAAGTTTGGGTTTTTGGAAATTGTAAATATATTGACGATTACACAAAGGCTATTGAAATGGGGAAAGACATATGGCAAATGAAATAACACTTTCAGAAATTGAGCATTATGTAAATGTCATTATTCCAAAGATTGAGTTGGAACTTTCAGATGATAATTTGGACAATGTTGAGAAACTTGAATTGTATGATTTATACACCAATATATTAAAAATTGTGGCCAGATATGATTTTATTAGTTACAATAAATATTTGGAATTAGATGATGACCACAATAGTCCAAATAAAGCATTTTATCACCACAGAAAAGACCATATGGGCGAGGTGTTCCAAAGTTTCAATGATATGGAAATTTATGACAAGTATGATATTTTGATAATAAAACTACCACCACGAACTGGTAAAACTACAACTGGAATTAGGTTTTTATCTTGGATAATTGGTAGACACCCTGAATGCACACAGTTGGCTACATCATATTCTGATAATATAACATCTTCATTCTATATTGGTGTTATGGAAATTGTTGAAGGTACTCGTTACCAAGAAATCTTTGGTGATGATGGACTGGTAATAAGTAAAAACGCAAAAAGACAAGAGATTTGGCTAAAAGTAGCAAGACGATACCCCAGCATAACATTTGTGCCAGTTGGTGGCTCTATGACTGGTAGATGTGAAGCAGAATTATACCTATATTGTGATGATATGGTTAGTGGACTAGAGGAAGCACTTTCTGTACCTAGACTTAATAAATTATGGGGATTGTATTCTGTAAACTGTATTCAAAGAAAGAAAGATGGTTGTAAAGAAATTCACTTGGCAACCCCTTGGAGTGTACACGATATAATAAGTAAGGTTGAGGATAATAATAGAGATAATCCAAGATGTAAAATAGTACACATACCTTGTTATGATGAAAATGGAGAAAGTAACTTTGATTTTTATGGTGGCTTTTCAACTAAGTACTATAATGATATACAAGCTGGAATGGATGAAGCGAGTTTTAGTGCATTGTACAAAGGAGAACCAATTGAGCGAGAGGGAATATTGTACAACGAAGAAGATTTGCAATATTATTTTGATTTACCACAAGAACCAACTGATAGTGTGATAGCAGTTTGTGATAGTAAAAATATGGGTAGAGATTATGTGTCTGCACCTATTGGCAAGGTATATGGTGACCTTATTTATATTGATGATGTTGTGTTCAATAATGGACTACCAGATATAACAAGACCACTTGTTGCTAACAAATTAATTTCACATAATGTAATACGAGCAGATGTGGAAATGAATAATGGTGGTAATTATTATGCAGAGGAATTACAAAAACTTGTAAAACAAGGTGGTGGAAACACAAGCATACGAACTTTTTACACAAGTAATAATAAAACTGTCAAGATAATAACATATGCCGATTTTGTAAAAAAACATTTTGTATTCAAGCACCCTAGTTTGTACTCACCTAATTCAGAGTATGGTGAATTTATGAAATCAATACGAACTTGGTCTCAAACTGGTAAAAACCCACATGATGATGGTGTTGACTCCATATCAATGTTGGCAGAGTTGTTTCAAAACTTAACTAAGCAAACTATTAAATTTATTAGAAGAAGTGAGGTAAATATATAATGTTAAAAGGTAGACGAAAAATCATATCTGAATTCAAATCAGAAGATTTAAAAAATGTTGACAATATTGTATCTATGATAAATACTGCAATGTTAACACATATTCAAAATAGGGAAGAAATCCATTATTTATTGGACTATAAAAAAGGTGTCCAAACTATACTTGGAAAAGCTAAACAAGTTAGACCAGAAATAAATAACAAATTAGTAGTAAACCACGCACAAATGATTACCAGAAACATAAACGGATATTTTCTTGGAAATCCAATCCAATATATCCTTAATTCTGGCGATAACAAAGATGATGTTGAAATGCTAAACCGATTTATACAATATGAAGATAAATATAGTGTTGATGGTGAAATTGGAGAATATCAAAGTATTTGTGGTACTGCATATAGAATAATATATACAGATGGTGTAAACGAAGACGAAGTTCCTTTTGAGGACAAATGTCTAAATCCACTTAATACTTTTGTAATATACTCAAATGATATATCAGAAAAACCATTGGCTGGAGTTAGTTATTACGATTTGTTATCTGATGATAATAGTAAAATTGGTAGTAAATTTTATGTATATACTGAAAATATGTATTTTGAATTTGTTACAGATGGTATGTCATTAACTAACAATGATTTGGTTGATAGTTCGTTTTATGAAATAGGTGGTGTTCCAATTATAGAATATCCAAATAATATGTGGAGAATTGGTGATTGGGAACTATGTATTGGTTTGATGGATAGCATAAACGCATTGCATAGTGGTAGATTAGATGATATTGACCAATCTGTACAATCGTTACTTGCGTTCATAAACGCAGATTTAGACGCAGATAAATACAATGAAATGCGAGAATGTGGTATAATATCACTACAAAATGATGGCAGAACTGGTGTTGATATAAAAGAAATTGGTGGAAATCTAAATCAAGTTACCATAAGTGGTTTTGCAAGTGAATTAGAACAGTTATTATATGCAATGCTTGGTATACCAGATAGAAATAATCGTTCTGGTGGTGGTGGCGATACTGGGCAAGCAGTTGAATTGCGTGATGGATGGGCAGACTTGGAAATAGTTGCTAGAAATAAAGAATTAACATTTAAGAAATCAGAAAAACAAGCCTTGAAAATATTTGTTACTATTATGAACGCAAAACTTGGAACTACTTTAAGAGTTATAGATGTTGATATTAAATTCTCACGAAATAAAAATAATAACTTGTTGGTTAAAACACAAGGTTATATGAATTTATTATCTACAAAAACACTTTCTCCAGCAGATTGTTTGACAATTGTTGATTTAGTTTCTGATGTAAATGAATATATAACAAGAGGTGAATTATTCTGGGGTAAGTATTTTGCAAACATACCACAAGAAATAGAAACTGATGAAGAAGTTATGGTAGATGATACAACAGAAAAATCAACAGAAGATACAATGGAAGTTGTTGAAAATGAAGATATAAAAAACGATATGGATAATAGAAATAAATAATAATTAAAATACAATGTTTGTTATAGTAACTTTTTATAACAAATGTTGTATAATATATATGAAAAGAGAATGTGATGGGGGCAACGCAATCATCATGGCACAGGAGGAATTAAAAATGGAAGAAAATAACATTGATGTTGTAATCGAAACATCTGAACCAAAAAAGACTTATACAGAAGATGAAGTTAAGAAAATGTTACAAGCAGAAACTGATAGACGAGTGGAAAAAGGTATTCAAAAAGGTTTAGAAACACAAAAGGAAAAATGGAAACTCGAACTTGAAGAAAGAGCAAAAATGAGTGCAGAAGAACTTGCAAAAAAAGAATATGAAGATAAGTTATCAGAATTATCTGCAAAAGAAGTTGCTATAAGAAAAAAAGCAAACGAAATCGAAGCTAAAGATATGTTCGTTAATGCTGGTATTCCAAAGTCTCATTATGAAAAATTCATCAAACTTTTGGTTACAGATGATTTAGACGCAACTATAATTAATGTAAATAATTTTATATCGGTATTCAATGAAACTAAAAATGACATTGAAACAACGATTAAAAGTAAATTCACAGATGTTAAAAAGCCAGAAACTGGCAAAATAACAGGTACAGTAACCAAAGAGGACTTTAAGAAGATGTCATATTCTGAAAAGATAGCATTAAAGACATCTAACCCAGAACTCTACAAAGAATTATTAAAATAAAGGAGAATTAAACAATGGCTGGAATTAACTTAGGACTTCCTTATGATGAGGAGATATTTAACTATGAATGGAAGAACACACCAGATTTAGTGTTAACTAATATGTTACAAAGTGGTGCAGTTGTTCAAGATGGAGAAATCGCAAATCTGATTTCAAATGGTTCAAACTATTACACAGTACCTTTCTATGATGTACTTGGTGGTGACGAACAAGATTACAATGGTGTTACTGATTTCACATACGATACAATCGGTGGTGGAACTTACTCAGGTGTTGTATTTGGTAGAATGAAAGCTTGGGATGCAGTTTCATTTATCAAAGATTTCAACTCTGGAGCAGACCCAATGCAACAGATTATAAATGGTGTTGCTAATTATTGGATAAAGAAAAGACAAGATAGATTAATTTCTATACTTGAAGCAGTATTTGGTATTACTGGTGACGCAGATTTTGCATTACACACAACTAATATCGCATTAGGTACTGCTGGAACAGTTGCAGATGAAAACAAGATTGGTGTTACTACAATTGAAGATGCTTGTGTAAAGGCTTGTGGCGATAATGCTGGTGCTTTCTCATTAGCAATAATGCACTCTGTTGTTGCAAACAGATTAGCTTCACTTCAATTACTAGAGTTTTCTAAATATACTGACGCAAGTGGTATTACTAGAAACTTACCAATCGGAACTATTAATGGTAAAACAGTTATCGTAAATGATAATGTACCAAGAGTGGCAAGTACTCACGATGTTGGTGAATTTGAATATACTACTTTCATTTTGGGCGAGGGTGCAATTAGATATGCGTCTGCACCAGTTGACAGACCAAGTGAATTAGATAGAAACCCACAACTAGCTGGTGGTAAAGATATGATTTACACAAGAGTTAGAGAAACATTTGCTCCTGCTGGATTTTCATTTATTGGAGATTACTCAACTGATGTTTCTGTACCAGACGCAGTACTATTAACAAGTGCTTCTTGGGTAAGAAAAATGCCAGCTAAGTCAATCCTAATGGCAAAAGTTGTAACAAACGGATAGGATAATAAAAATAAAGGAGTGTAGAATATATGTTTATTTTACAAGACAATATGTTATATGCTCTTGTTGGAACTCAATTAGTCGGTGTAGAAGTTTACACCGACAGAGTTTTACAGTTGGATAATGTTAAAGCAGATGTTATATCTGACAAAGCACAATATTTAACAAAACAAGAAGTTATGGCAAAGTTTCAAATAAGAAAATCACCATACAAGAAACACGATACTAGTATTCTAAAAGATGTGATTGAAGATGTGAAACAGAAAGAGGTTGGTGACAATGACGCAAGTAGAACTACTAAGAAGTCTAGTGCCAGAAAGCCAAGAAGTAAGTAATGAGACAGTCCAGTTTTATTTGGATATAGCCAAAGATATTATTTGCGAAAGAAGATTTACAACAGATGTTGAATTGGAATATAAAAATATTCAAGTATTAATGGCAATAGAATTATTTAATAAGATTGGTGTAGAGGGACAAACTTCACATAGTGAAAATGGAATAAGTAGAACATATGATACTTCTGATATTTCTCGTTCTCTGTTATCCAAAGTTCCAGTTTCTATAAAAACACCATTCAGTACTAGAAAAGTGGTGATATAGTGCGTTGTTTGAATAAGAACAAAACTAAATTTTGGATAGTTAATATCATTGGATATACAGATGAAGTTGATACAAATGGATTTTTAACTGGTGCAAAAGTACCAAGTTATACCTTACCATTAGAGGTTTCATTCAACATAATGCCTAAATCATCTAAAATCGGTATAGAAACATTTGGTTTATCTGAAGAAGTAACAAATGTTATTGTTTCAAATAGTGAAATATTAAACAAACAAACACTTATTTTCAAAGAACTACCTATTGGTAATTATGAAAAAACCTATGATTATAAAGTTATTGAGATTATGAAATCTCTAAATTCATTTTTATATGGGGTACGAGGTAGATAATATGGCATTTTTAAGCATTAAGGACTATGGAGTTGATATAAAAATCAACATTCCAATGAAAGATTTAAAAAAACTTGATAAATATGCTGGTGCATTATCTAACGCAATTATTAGAGGTATTTCAAATGGTAAAGCTAACCTTAGAAAAAAGCTAAAGGCACAGTTGTATGAACAACTTAGTAATTATGGACTAGCTAATAGTAGATTGGCTAATAGTGCTAGGGTTGATAAATTAAAAGTAAGTGTTAATGCAACTTATGGTAACTATGTTGAATATGGAACTGGTATAGTTGGTGCAAGAAGTGTAGCACATCCTGATAGTGATGGTTGGATACACGATATAAATGGACATGGAGATAAAGGTTGGTATTATCCAATAGAACCGGGTAACAAATCGAAAGTGGCTAAATACTACAACGGACAAGCTTATGGTTGGACTAAAGGACAACCAGCTAGACCATTTATGTACAATACTCAAACTTGGGCCAGATATAATTGGAAAAGGGTAGTTGGAGAAAGTGTAAAAAGAGCAATATTAAAAGAAATATCTAAGATTGGGGGATAACATACAAATGATAATTGATATTACCAATGAGTTATATACTAAGTTAAAAACAGACCTTGTTGGACTTTGTAATGTGTATTCTCAAAATCAAAATTACGATTGCGAATTTCCTTGTGTGATACTACAAGATACCATTAACACATCTGGGTTAAGTAACTTTGATAGTGGTGGTGAAAAGTATAATGATGTTATGATTTCATTTAAAATATATTCTGAAAAAACGAACAGTATAACTGATATGAATAATATACGAAACAAATTAGATGAAATTTTAACTGATGAATTAAGGTTTACAAGAATAACTAACGAAAGAACATTTGAAAGTGATACACTAAACTCTATGGTTATGAGATATACTTTCAAAATTGATAAAAATAACAAGATATACAGGAGGATTTAAAATGGCTATATTAACTGCGGGTACAAAATTATATTATTCAACTGATAGTGGTACATCTTATAAAGAATTAGTTGAAATTATAGACTATCCAGATATGGGAAGTACACCTAGTAAGGTTGATACAACAACTTTATCTAATTTAAAAGTAAAAACATCAATGTTAGGACTTCAAGAAGTTCCAGATTTAACATTCAATGCTTTTTATGACAAAACTATTTTTGGAGTAATTGACGCATTAAGAGACGAGTATGATTTTAAATTGGAATTTGGTGAAGCTGGTGTAGATGGCATATTAACTTGGACTGGAGAAATAAGAGTTTATGTTTCTGGTGCTGGTGCAGATGAAGCAAGACAAATGCAATTAACATTATCGGCAACAAGTGAAATCGTGTTAGAATAATAAATATTACTGGAGGTAATTATGAATATTAAAATTAACAATAAAGAGGTTGAATTAAAATTCACATTTAATTCATTCAAGTATATGAAAGACTTTGATTTTAAAATAATGGAAGAAATAGAAAGTAAGCCATTTTTAATAATTGATGTATTAACGGGATTATTAATTGGTGCAGTAAATAACTCAAAGGACACAAAAATAACACCAATGGAAGTTTCAGATTATGTTGAGAGTTTGTTTGAAGAAAATTCAGATATATCTCCAACTGAACTTATGGAAATACTTTCAAACGAGTTAATTAATTCAAGTTTTTTCAAGTCGCTTCAAGTGATAAAGACGAAAAAGTCGAAAAAATAAAACCTGTAACTAGGTTACTTGAAGATGAAAAATCAATGTATGATAAAATAATGGAAGATATATTGCCAAGTGCCTTATCAATCGGTGTAGACTATGGACTATTCTGGGAACTTAACCCTAAGTCACTAGAACCTTTTGTTAAGGCATTTTCATTATCACAAGAAAACATTGATAGAAATAATTGGTTACATGGTATGTACATTAAAATGGCAATAGTTAGTTCATTGGATAAAAAGACAAATTATCCGACAAAACCATTTTCTGAAAATGCTAGTAAAAAATTATCACCAAGAGAACATATGTTGGATATTAGGGATAAAGTTTTAAGGACTGCCAATGTCATTAATTCTAATTTCAAATAGAAAGGAATTAATTTATGAATAACGAAAATAGATTGGGTTTTGAAATAGATGTAAGTAGTTCAAAAGCTATTAAGTCATTAAGAAACTTTCAAAAATATACAAGTGATAACACAAAGACAACTGGTAAACTGACTTCTGAATTCAATAAAGCACAGAAATCAATTAGTAAGTTGAATAATAAATATAATAATATAAATAAAGACATAAACAGAAGTTCTGTTGCAATGAACAATTCTATATCTGCATTATCTAAGTTATCTAAGGTTGGTATAACTGGTGCAGCTTTGAAAATGCTTGCTACTAGTATTGGTGGAACGATTAATAGTGCTTTGGAAATGATAGAAGTTACTAACTTGTACAATGTTGCTATGGGTGATATGGCAACAAGTACAGATAAATTTGTAACAAAAATGAGTGAAGTTAGTGGTTTGGATAAAACCAACTTACAACAAGTTGTTGCGACATATTCTATGTTGGCTCGGTCTATGGGAATGTCATCTAAACAATCATCAGTATTGTCTGAAAATATGGTAAAATTGGCAGTAGATTTATCTTCATTAACAAATGTACCAATAGCACAAGTTTATGGTGATTTAAAATCTGGTTTAGTTGGACAATCTGAAACAGTATATAAATATGGACTAGATGTAACGGAAGCTGGTATAAAACAAGAAGCACTCGCACAAGGTATAACTAAATCAGTTAGAAATATGACACAAGGTGAGAAAATGGCACTTAGATATAGTGCTATGATAAAACAAAGTGGACTTGCACATGGTGATTTTGCAAAAACA
>CAZIGN010000068.1:7529-9831 GCA_964538805.1 uncultured Lachnospiraceae bacterium | reverse complement strand
TGCGGACCATCCAGTGTTGAAGAAAATTTGCCATCGTGTAAAATGGCAAATTATCCTATTAAAAATATCTAATCTGTTTAAAATTTCTTTCTTTTTTGCATTTCCAACAGTACATTGTTTTAATATGATTATTGCTTGTCATTCTATTGGCTTTTTTATATGCAATAACTTTTTCATTACAATTGGAGCAGGAAAAAACCCTTTCAAGAACATTTTTTTTCTTCATAATATACAAACCTTTCCTTTTGAATATTGCAATAAAGATCAAAAACTTTTTATCGCAAAACCGCTATTACTCAAAATAAACTTCTAAATTTATTTTATATTTTTTATATGAACAATCACTTGAAAAACCACATAATCATCCCAGTTAATAGTAAAATTTAAATTTTCTAATATATTTTGTGCAATAGTAGGTAACTCTCTTTGTTCAAATTCATATATTTTATACAATATTAAATCAGATTTTTCTTTGTTCATTGGTAAGTCAATAAACTCCTCTAGTACTTCTTGTACTTCTTGTATACCCCCTGTTCCAATCTTCTTGACTAAATTAGGATTTCTGCCTTTAATATTTCTTTCTAAAAAATGTTGTAACTCTTCAAATCCATCAAGTATTGCAATTTCTTCATTAGTATTTTTATTATATATCGTAAACATTAGTTCAATTCCCCTTAATCTTTGAAATTACTTCTTGTTCTCCATTAGTAAAAATTTCTTTAAATTGTTGAAGTGTTGTATTCTTAATAATCCAATCAATTTTTAAATTTTCAATAGGAGTTGTCTTAATTCTTTTTGTAAAATCAATAACTTTTTTAGTTCCCTTACGACATAAAAATGGCACTTCACCATGTAATCTAGTTTTAACCTTTTCTTCATGTTCTTTAACAATGGTGTCAATATTGTCAAACTCAACAATTTTATATATCGAGTTCACCATACAATACCAATCACTAGTGCTTGTATAAGTTTTTTTCTTACCAAACAAACTAACATATTCTGTTGTAATATTTTGAATCTGATAATCTAATAAACAATATTTTCCCATAATAAACAACCTCTTTCTAGCTTTTCAGCTTTTTAATTTTGTAGCTTAAACGTAGCTTATTTGCTAACCTTTAATCTATAACTTATTATAACATATCTTGATGACTTTGTCAAGTCTTTTTTTTCAAATTTTATTTTGACTTTGCCATGCTACTATACTAAAATATGAATAGGTTATGAATAGGTTTCATTTCATCCCAGTTATAATATTATATCACATTTTTTTAGTACCTACAAGTGCGGACCTCAACTATGTTAGAGTATGAATAGATTATGTCTTTCGACCAAAAAGTAAAGTTGCACAAATATCATACATTGAAAATCAAATTCTTTGTGTATTATTTTTTTCAATTTCCCTTGACAAGCAGGTAAGATATGTGGTATAATATATATAGAGGTTAAGGAAACCTACTAAAAATATTTTAAGAAGATAAAAAAAATAATTTAAAGGACGTGTATTTTATGAGAGTAACAAAAAATGATGGTACAACAATGGAAGTTAAATGTGTTATGAATGAGGATTGTATTGTTAGAGTAAGTGATGACCATGTCTTGATTCATCCCTCGGAAAAACTAGAAATTATTGAAAAATACTTACACGATTGTATTTTAGAGAATGTTCATTATATGCTATATGCATATTCTGACAAGGTCACCGATCAACTAGTAGTTAAATATATAAAAACTGTAGACTTATTGTCTAATCCTCTCCTATCGCTATCATTATATCATTTTAACGTCAAAACGAATGGCAAAGTTTGTTTGTCCTACCGTGACGGTAAACGCTCCAGACGTGCGCTGGCTGAATGCAAAACGTTTATACGGTACGATATGACGGTGTTTAGGACCGCAGTTGAAATCGTATCGAATGCTACCGAATACAATAATAATGGCTATATTGCAGAATATCTGCTATTCAATGGTAAAATTTCTAACAAAAAAGAGAACTCCAAAAAAACACTGATTGACGGTCAGATTCTTGGCAGAAATTGCCAATTGAAATGCTCTGTTGATAGACACTGGACAAACCCAATTTTTACTTTTAACCTCTAAAATTATACATAAAATATTCATAATATGGTATTGTAGTTTAGACTATGATACCATATTTTAGAGGGTAGGTATGGTATATTATGGTATGGTATATTATGGTATGGGGGTATGAAAAATTTGGAAAAAGTTATTTGTTCATATTTTAGCCCTATGCCTAGAAACTTCCATTCATAAAGTAAAATTATAAAGTAAAATTATAAAG
>CAZIGN010000068.1:0-7429 GCA_964538805.1 uncultured Lachnospiraceae bacterium | reverse complement strand
CCATATTTTTAAAAATAAGTCAATAGTAGAACTTTTATAGTATATAATAATAATAGTATAATAATAGTATAATAATAATATAATAATATAATAGTATATAATAATAGTATATAATAATAATATAATAATATAATAATAGTATATAATAATAATATAATAATATATAATATAATAATATATAATATAATAGTATATAATAATATATAATATATAATATAATAGTATATAATAATATATAATATAATATATAATATAAAAGACCTCTCCTGTGTTTAATCATATCATAATTTTCTCTAAAAGTCAACATATTAACTCTAACTGCGAAGCAGCTAGTAGGAGAGGGTGCGAAGCACACTCCACTACCAGAAAACTTGATAATGAAGTAGCGAAGCTACGAGAATTATCACGTTTGGTCTTGACCTTAGTTTATAATATAATATATATAATATAGCATAATTTTTCTTATCTGTCAATAGTTTAACTATTAGACCTCGAGTCTTGACTTTCTTTTCTAAATATGTTATACTAAATACAGAGCAAAAACCTACAACCAAAATTATAAAAAGGAGGTGATTAGAATAAAAAAGAAAACAGATAAAAAACAAAAATTTAAATTAGATTTTTCTATAGTTCTCGCCGCAGATAGAAAAAAACTAGTTGATACTATTAATTTAGAAGAATTAACTCAAAAAGAGTTAGACCTTTGTGCAGATTATATTCTTTATGGTAAAGATCCTGATGGATACTCCGCCGTTGAAAAAAAAGAAGTCAAGATGGAGCCAAAATATAATTCCTATGCAAGTAAGAACAAAGTTGTATCCCTAAATGAATTAATGGAAAATCCTGCTTTTGACGAAAACAGATTAAGTGAATTAG
Source organism: uncultured Lachnospiraceae bacterium (assembly GCA_964538805.1). GTDB lineage: Bacteria > Bacillota > Clostridia > Lachnospirales > Lachnospiraceae > CAZIGN01. The sequence goes on along the minus strand of CAZIGN010000068.1, from coordinate 6,553 downwards.
TTTGCCGCAATAAGCCGAAAAAAATTGCGCCGACAATTGATCGAGAAAAGCTTAAAGATATTAAAGGAATGAAAGAATTATGGGAAACAATTGACCATCTTCAAGAAATTATAGATGTTAATATTGGGAAAAAAGAAGACCCCACTGGAAAAATTCCCCAGTTAACAGATACTCAAATTTATAATTATAAACATCAATTAATTGACATTCGGCGCCAACAATACTATTTGATGGATTCAGTATTCCCCACTTTTCAAAGCAAAAGACAAGAAACACATTTTTTTCAAAGCGCCGCAGAAACACATTTATCAGTTAATTTTTTGCCCCGAGGATTAATGAATAAAGAGAATGATTTATATTTTGCTGCACCACGTAAATGTATTGATGAGATAAGATTTGATGAGGAGATTGAGGATAGATTTCCAACTGTTGATTTTAGAAATACTGAACATTTAGAAAAATTAATTCTTCATTATTATGATTTGGCGGCGATGGTAGAAAAAATTCCAGACTCTCCCATTCATAATCTTCTTTATACTTTGGATTTCTATATTCAAAAAGCCAATTTAACGCCAAAACAACGACTACTATTAGAAGAAAGACAAAAAGGAAATAAAGTTATTGATATTGCAGAAACTGTAGTTAAGAACTTTGGCGGAAAACTTTGCGCTGATTACCTTAGTACAGTATGGAAAAGAACTTTAAAATTAATTTCTGCGGCAGTGTCGTTTAATATGAGGGAGCAGGATAAAAAACAAAATGATGAATGTTGGAAAATTTGCAAGGGTTGTGGAAGAGAATTACTTATTGATGGCTTTAATTTCACAAAAAAGAATGCTAACCCAGATGGTTTTAATAATAAATGTAAGATATGCGAAAAAGATATGAGATTGAAAAGAGAAGAAAAGAAGAAAAAATTAACAGTTGCGCTGCAGTAAAAAGGAGAGAACAAGAGAATGGAAAAGAAATTTTTATCTGAATTAGAAGATCTACAATTAGTGGAAATTATTGCAATAGGTAAAATGTTAAAAGTTGAAGAAGTTGAAGATTTTGAAGAATTTATTACAAATATAATTGTTGAATTTTCAAAACAAAATCGAAATACAAAAAAAGAAATGCTTGCACTTGTGAAAGATGTTTCAAAAGTTAATCGCCGCAGTAAAAATAATTAGATGCTGCGGCAAGAATGAGGTGATAAAATGGCAAAAATTTGTCAACAATGTAAAAAAGAGTTATCTAATGCTCAATTTATTGGTACTAATTCTCCTCTTCATACCGGCGCAGTGCCAATTTGTCGAAAATGTTTAAATAGAATGATTCAAGAAACACCAGAAAATAAAAGGTGGAATATTATAAATAAAATTTTACAATGGATGGATGTTCCTTTTATGCCGGCACAGTGGGAAAAATTTTCATTGTCTAACGGGAAAGATGCTCTAGGTGTTTACTGTTCAATTTTTAGAAGTAAAGAATATGAAACTTTGGATTGGACGCAGTATAATCAAGCTTATCTTCAATTACAAGAAGAATCAAGATTGGAAGATGCAATACCAGAATTAAAAGAAAAAAACCTACTAGAATTAAAAAGACGATGGGGTTATGACTATGATGATTTTGCTTTGGAGTATTTAGAAAATCTATATGAAGGAATACTAAGAACTCAAAATATAGCTGGTAATTTACAAGAAGATCAATTATTAAAATTATGTAAAATATCATTAAAAATTGAAAATAAGATTCGTGCCGATGAAGATATTGATAAAGATGTTAAAACTTATGATTCTTTGGTTAAGTTGATTGGATTAACACCAAAAGATATTAAAAATGGAAAAGATTTTGATTCAATGGGCGAAATTTTTGAATATTTAGAACAAACTAATTGGATTAATCGATATGATTTTTCTGTGGCAAGAGATGAAGTAGATAATGCTATTAAAAATATTCAAAATTGGAATAAACGGCTCTACACAAATGAAACAGGAATTTCAGAAGAAATTGAACAGAGAATTGCGAATTTAAAAACGGCACTAGAAATAGATAAAAATTTAAATTATAGTGATGATGATTTTGACGAAGGAGAATTTGATGGAGCGTTGGATGATGAAGAATTCGAGTTGGATTTATAATGGAAATTAGAGATGTATTAGAAGTAACACCAATTGATGAAATCTTAAAAACCACTTCCGCCGCAAAAAAGTCAGGTAAGAAATTTTTCAGAGATGGTGTTGAATTAAACAAAGGAGCAGTGCTCTCCAAAAGACTAGTTGACGAAAAAAGAGATTTTTTCGAAAAAGTTTGTGAACATTTTTCGATTTATCCAGATCGATATATTGATTTAATTAAACCAGTTGATTCTAAATTTCAAATAAAATTTTATCAAAGAGTTTTTATGAGGTGTGTTGCACGATTTTCAAGATTTTTTGTAGTTGCGCCAAGAGCATTTTCAAAGAGTTTTTTATCAATGTTAACAATGTACCTACTATGTATGTTTCGCTCTGGTATTAAACTTTTTTTATGCGCACCAAAAAAAGAACAAGGAGCAAAAATCTGTACTGAAAAACTAAATGAGATATGGGAACTTTACCCTTTATTAAAAAAAGAAGTTATGTCTCAAAATATGGGCGCAGATTATGTTAGAATAATATTTAAAAATGGATCAATATTGGATGTCGTTAGTGCTTTAAATTCACAACGTGGCGGAAGAAGGCACTATGGATTAATAGACGAAGTTCGTGACCATGATGTAACAGCATTAAATGAAGTTGTTTTACCCTTGATGAATGTTTCACGAAGAATGAAAAATGGTGAAATTAACCCACACGAACCTCATCAAGGACAATTATGGATGTCTAGTGCTAGTGGTAAAAATACTTTCTGTTATGATAAAGCCATTGAAACATTAGAAATGTCCATTGTTCAGCCTAATAGAGCGATAATTTGGGGTTGTGATGTTAGAGTTCCAATAGACTGTGGATTAGTTTCTAAAGAATATATTAATGAAATTAAAACAAACAAAACCTACAGCGAAAGTTCATTTGCAAGAGAGTAAAGAGAAAATGCTCTCTATAAATTATTTTAATTGACGGGAAAAATTAAAACTTTTTAATACTAAACAAAATTAGTAATAATTTTGCGGCGAAAGTAATGACTTCGGTATAGTAAAAAATTAAAAAGTAATCAATCCGCAGCCAAGCATCTAATAAAGATGAAGGTTCAACGACTATCTCGAAAGAGAGTATTTCTAAAAAAAGAAAGAAAAAGATAAACTTAAAAGGAGGTAGCTATTATGCAATTATATCTTTATAATGGTCAAATAACTACATATATGATTACAACAGAAGGTAAATTATTTAATAAAAAAACTAATAAATGGTTAAAAGGAGCAGTGTCTAAGAACGGATATCACACATATTATATTTCCATGGATGGATTAAAAAAACGATTATATACACATAGAATGGTAGCTGAGACTTTTTTGTCAAAAGAAAGCCATCAAAATCAGGTTAATCATAAAGATGGTAATAAATTAAATAATAGTGTTGAAAATCTTGAGTGGGTTACAGCAAAAGAAAATACTCATCATGCTATAGATAATAAATTAATAAATACTAAAATCCCCGTATATTTTTTTTCAAAAGAAAAAAAGAGGCTAGGGATGTATGAAAGTATTGCTGACGCAATTAGACAAGGATACTCATTATATGGGCTACATCGGGCAATACATAGTGAAATAGCTTTTCCTTATAAGGGATTATATTGGAGGCTATCACCAGAAGAAAATTTTCCCTCCAAAGAAGCAATTAGAAGTGGAAAAGCTAAAATAGTTGGAAAATTTTTAGCTTCGGGAGAATTAATTGAAAAATATGATAGTATCAATGAAGCCGCAAGAAATAATCATTGTAATAAAAATAGAATTAGTGACTGTTGTAATAAACGAATAAAATCTTATCAAGGATTTATTTGGAAATTTTTAAGTAAAATATAGTCTACAAAAGATTTATCTCTATTTACTGGAAGTTCCGATGAGGGTTGGTTTGATTATGATAAATTTGAAAAGCATCGGAAAATGTGTAATCCAGAATTCGAAGAAAAAATAAAAGACAGAGTTAATTCTTTCTACTTAATATCGGTGGATATTCTGCCGCATAATTTAGTGATAAATTAGTGAAAATTTTCTTAAAAGCTGGGACACCCGAAAACTAGAAATACTAAAATATTCTTCCTCAAAGATTATAATGTTACGAAAGTAGAAACAAATTTCTAGGTGATATATGGAGTAATCCTAAGTGTTAAATAAAGGGCAATCAGCACCAATTGGAGGTAAAATGATAATAGTAACAAAAGAAGAAATCGAAAAAAGAATATAATTAAAATTTCCTAATCAGCCGTTTGAAATTATTGAATATACAAAAGTAACTAAACCTTTTGAAATAAAATGTTTAAAATGTAAAAATATTAAAAAATATAGTTCTACAAATAATTTTTTAAGAACAAATAAAAAAAATATATGCTTTTGTTATAATAAAGAAAATAAACTCTATAAACATTTTCAAAACAAGGAAAAAATTTTACATTTGATAGATGATGAAAAATATCTTTTTCAAAGGTTTGGATACAAAGATGATACAAAAAAGTATACAGTATCAGTCGAGTGTTTAAAATGTAAACAAATTTTCACAAAAACTTGGAGTGATTTCTTTAAAAACCAAGAATGTTATTTTTGTGAAAATAAACAGAAAATGAATACTATAAGTTTTAAAAAATTACTACCAAAAGAATACACTTTATTGTCAGAATATACTAATACAGAAACAAAAATATTAATAAAACACTATTGTGGATTTACATGGAAAACTATACCGAAACGACTAAAAAATTACTATGGTTGTCCAAAATGCAATAAAAGAAAGAGTAAAGGAGAACGAAAAATTGAAGCCTTCCTTCTTTCAAAAAAAATCACTTATTTGATGGAACATAGTTTTTTATGGCAAACAAATAAATTAAGACGTTATGATTTTTATTTACCAGAGTATAATTTAATAATTGAATATATGGGAGAACAACACTATAAAGAAAATAGTTTATTTAAAATTTCATTGGCTGAACAAAAAAGAATTGATAAAGAGAAAAAAACAGATGCATTAAATAATGATTTTGATTATTTAGAGATTTGTTATAAAGATTTCTTAAATATTGATAATATATTATTAAAAAAGATTGGTTCAACGACTACTATGTAGTGTTTAAGTAAACACGAAAGAGAAAACATCTTAATGAGATGAAAATATAGTCTGATCTTTATAGAAATATAAAGCAGTTCATAAAAGAACGTATATAAATTAACGAAATATATAGAACACAAATGGGATGTAGCAAGATTAAACTGCCAGACAGCTTGTGTTGTTGCAAAAGTCTTTCCAAGAGAGAATGGCTATTATTGTAATATTGTAAATATTTTTATTTTAGGTAAAACAGAAAATGATAAAGTATTTGACCAACAAGCATTAGAATTAAAACGAATTATTAAAAATTTCAATCCTAAAGAAGTTATCATAGATATTAATGGATTAGGTGTCGGGCTTGCAGATGAAATGATTAAAGAAACATTTGACCCTGTAGAAAATTGTTTTTTGCCAGCATATGGATTTTTTAATAGAGATGAATATACAAGAGTTCAACCGAGAAATTGTAGTAAAATTCTCTATGGTATTAAAGCTAATGGACAATTAAACTCAAAAATGCACGGCAATTGTTATGCAAAAATCTATTCTGGATTTGTTAAATTTTTAATTTCAGAGCAAGACGCAAAATCAAAAATTATGGCAACTAAAAAAGGACAAAAAATGAAGATAGAAGATAGAATTAAACGAATTATGCCCCATGAAATGACCTCTTTGCTTATTGATGAAATGTTAAACTTAAAGATTAAGCCAACTGGGCGCAGTGATGAAATAATTCTTGAACAAACAAATAAACGAATGACAAAAGATAAATTCTCGGCTTTTGAAATGTTACTTTGGCGCTGTAAAGAATTAGAAGACCAACAAGCTTCTAAAAGACGAAACCGAGGATTAAATAGAACTCTAACATTCTTTAAAAAGGGAGGTGGAAGAAATAGATAAAATTGATTTAACAAAATTTGAACAATATAAACAAGAACGAGTGAGCGAGTTTAAAAAAGCTTTTTCTGGACTTATCGCAGCAAACAAAGATGCGTATTTAAAACTTATGGATAAGGAAGCAAGAAGCGGGCGACAACGAAAATACAGGAAAACCGATATTGTTAGAATTGTTGAAAATGGTTCAGCAGTAGAAAGAGCAGAATTATCAGAACACTTTTTTAAGACTAGTAGTTTATATAAAAAAATTATTATTCATTATGCAACTTTTTTAACCTATTCTTGGGTTTTAGTTCCACACATGAAAACATTAAAATCAAAGTTAGTGGAAAAATCTAATGCGAAAGTTTATTATGAAGCGGCAGATTTTTGTTCTACATTCCAGATAGAAAGAAAGTGCGGATTATTTGCAAAGGATATTTTTGTTAAGGGTG
>CAZIGN010000067.1:4770-9916 GCA_964538805.1 uncultured Lachnospiraceae bacterium | reverse complement strand
AAGTTACCCTATTGACAAGCAAAAAAAATAGGTGTATATTAGAAAAAATTAAGAATTAACTTTATATTAAACTGATGACTGAGAATAGTACATAAAACTATCTGATTCAAAGAGAACTACTGGTGCTGAGAATGTAGTAATTAGAATTTTATGGAATGGACTCAAGGAAGGTGGGAATAAAAGCTTTTAGCCTAGTAATGCCCAACGGGAATTCCACTCGTTAAAAAGGATATCACATGATAGTGTGAGAAAAAAGAGAGTGCTACGGCACTAATAAAGGTGGTACCGCGAGTATATTATACCCGTCCTTTACGAAAGAGTTTTTTAAGATATTATCTTAGAGAATTACTGTTTCGTAATGGGCGGGTTTTTTATTTTAAAACTAAAGTAATAAAACTAAAATGATAAGACTAAAACAACAAAATCTAATCAAAAATAGAAAGGAAATAAACATATGTATAAGCCAGAGATGAAACAAGCATTAGAATTAAGCAAAGGTTTTGATTTATTACCAATAACTAGAGAGATTTATTCAGACATTAAAACACCTATAGAAGTATTGAAGATATTAAAAACTGTTAGTAAACATTGTTATATATTAGAAAGTGTAGAAAATCAGGAAGTATGGGGAAGATATACATTCCTAGGCTATGACCCTGTACTAGGAATTACTGCAAAAGGCAATAAGATAGTATTAGATTATCTTAAAAAAGAAAAAAGTAGTGAAGAATACTTAGATATAAACCCTAAAACATTTATTGAAGACATACTAAAGAATTATAAAAGTGCTAGTTTAGAAGGACTACCAACATTTACGGGTGGACTAGTAGGGTATTTCTCATATGATTATATTAAATATAGTGAAAAAAGTTTGAATTTAGATGCAAATGATACAGAAAATTTTAATGATGTAGACTTAATGCTCTTTGATAAAGTTATAGCTTTTGATAATTTAAAACAAAAGATAATCCTAATAGCTAATATGATTGTAAAAGATGGTGAGAATGGTTATGAAGAAGCTATAAATAGTATAAAAGAAATGGAAGAACTAATAAAAAACAAGATTGCCGTTGAACCAGAAAAAGGAGAGCTAACAACAGATATTAAAGCGTTATTTAGCAAAGAGGAATTTTGTGAAATGGTAGAAAAAGCTAAAAAACATATTTTTGAAGGTGATATATTTCAAGTTGTGTTATCAAACAGATTAGAAGCAGGCTTTAAAGGAAGTTTATTTGATATGTATAGAGTGTTAAGAACTATTAATCCTTCACCTTATATGTTTTATCTAAGTAGTAGCGATTTAGAAGTTGCAGGAGCATCACCTGAAACGCTAGTAAAATTAGAAGATAAAGTACTTCATACATTTCCACTTGCAGGAACTAGAAAAAGAGGAGAAACAAAAAAAGAAGATGAAGCTTTAGAAAAAGAATTGCTTGCCGATGAAAAAGAAGTTGCAGAACATAATATGCTTGTAGATTTAGGTAGAAATGACCTAGGAAAAATCAGCAAATTCAATACAGTAGAAGTTGAAAAATACATGACAATTGAAAAATATTCACACGTTATGCATATAGGTTCTACTGTGAGAGGAATTATTGATGATAAGTACAACTCACTTGATGCTATAAATGCTGTACTTCCTGCAGGAACACTATCAGGAGCACCAAAGATTAGAGCTTGTGAGATAATAAATAAACTTGAAAATAACAAAAGAGGTATCTACGGTGGTGCAGTTGGTTATATAGATTTTAAGGGTAATATGGATACTTGTATAGCAATAAGACTTGCTTTCAAAAAAAATGATAAGGTATTTGTAAGATCTGGTGCAGGTATTGTTGCAGATAGTGTTCCAGAAAGCGAATATCAAGAATGTATTAATAAAGCTAAAGCAGTAATAAATGCATTAGAGGCTTCTAAAGAAGTTTAAAGGTGTTTGTAGATTTCATAAGAAAGGGAAATTATAGATGATAAAAATCTATAATAATAGGTGTTAAAATGATATTACTAATAGATAATTATGATAGCTTTTCTTATAACCTTTATCAATTAATTGGTTCAATAACAACAGACATAAAAGTTATAAGAAATGATGAATTAAGTGTTAAAGAAATAGAAAGGTTAAACCCTGAAAAAATAATCATTTCACCAGGTCCAGGAAGGCCTATAGATGCAGGGATATGTGAAGAAGCAATACAGTATTTTAAGGGCAAAATACCAATACTTGGAGTTTGCCTAGGACATCAAGCAATTTGTGAAACATTTGGAGCTAAGATTACTTATGCAAAAGAATTAATGCATGGAAAACAATCTATAGCTTATATTGATAATACTAATACTATTTTTGAAGGACTAGAAGAAGAGATTGTTGTTGCTAGATATCATTCGCTTGCAGCTGATAATATAGATTTTCCAGAGGAGTTAATAGTAATAGCAAAAACAAAAGACGATGAAGTAATGGCAGTTAAACATAAAGATTATGAAATATATGGATTGCAATTTCATCCAGAATCAATACTCACTCCTAAAGGACAAAAGATGATTAATAATTTTATTACAAAAGCATAAGAAAAAGCAGATTAGTAAAAATAAATAAAAGCATCAAAAAAAGAAAGGGAAAGGGAAATGTTATGATAATAGAAGCAATAAATAAATTAACTAATAGATTAGATTTAGATTATGATATGGCGGTAGACGTAATGGAAGAGATTACCTCAGGAAAGGCTACTGATAGTCAAATAGCATCATTTTTAACAGCTATGAGCATGAAAGGCGAAACAATTGATGAGATAACTGCTTTCGCAACTGTAATGAGAAAAAATGCTACAAAATTAGTTAGAGATAATTCAGATGTAATTGATATTGTAGGAACTGGAGGAGATAATTCACATTCCATAAATATATCAACTATAACATCAATCATAGTAGCTGCTGCAGGAATTCCTGTTGCAAAACATGGAAACAGAGCAGCTTCTAGTAAATGTGGTACTGCAGATTGTTTAGAAGAGTTAGGCGTTAATCTTTCTATTGAACCTGAACATAGTTCGGAATTACTTTCTAATATAGGAATTTGCTTTTTGTTTGCTCAAAAATATCATTCAAGTATGAAATATGTTGCGGGTGTAAGAAAAGAAATAAAGATTCCTACAGTATTCAATATAATGGGACCTCTTGCTAATCCAGCGAGTGCAAACTTGCAACTTCTTGGAGTAAGTAATGAAAAATTATTAGTTCCATTAGCAAAAGTTCTCTCTAATCTTGGAGTAAAAAGAGGAATGGTAGTATATGGACAAGATAAATTAGATGAGATTTCTTTAAGTGCCTTAACGTCTGTTTGTGAATTTGAAAATGGCGAGTTTAAAGAATATGTAATTGATCCTAGAGATTATGGAATGGAATTATGTACTAAAGAGGACCTGTTAGGTGGAAGTCCTAAAGAAAATGCACAGTTTGCCCTAGAAATTCTTAATGGCAAAAAAGGACCTAAAACAGATGCCGTATTATTAAATGCAGCAGCGGCAATACATATAGCAAAAAATGTTTCCATAAAAGAAGGAATAGACATAGCAAGAAAAGTGATTGAAGAAAAAAAAGCTATAAAGCAACTCGAAGCATTTGTGAGTGGATCAAATAGAAAATAATCATAAAAAGATAATCATAAAGAAAGGATTGTATGCAAACTATTTATATAAAACAAATAAAGAAAAGTAGTTTATAAGCATGCTATAAAATTATGAATATATTAGAAGAAATAGCATTAAAAACAAAAGAAAGAATAGAAGAAAAAAAGAAGATAATTCCACTTAATGAATTGATTGATATAGTTGAAAAAATACCGAAAAACAATGACTTTGTATTTGAAAAAGCTTTAAAAACTAATGATATAGCTTTTATATGTGAGGTAAAAAAAGCATCACCTTCAAAAGGTATTATAGCTGAAGAATTTGATTATATCGAGATAGCAAAAGATTATGAAAAAGCAGGTGCTAACGCCATATCAGTACTAACAGAACCGTTTTATTTTAAAGGTAGTGATGATTATTTAATTGAGATTGCAAAAAATGTTAATATTCCGATTATTAGAAAAGATTTTACAATTGATGAATATATGATATATGAAGCAAAATTAATGGGTGCTAGTGCAATTTTGTTGATCTGTGCTATACTAAATGACGAAGAATTAGAAAAATATCAAAAAACAGCAAGAAGTCTTGGTTTATCAGTGCTTGTAGAGGCACATGATGAAGAAGAAGTAAAAAGAGCAATCAAATCAAAAGCTAGAATAATTGGGATAAATAATAGAAACCTTAAAACTTTTGATGTCGACATTAATAATAGTATAAATCTAAGAAAGTTAATACAAGATGAGGTTATATTTGTTTCAGAAAGTGGAATTAAAACCAAAAAAGATATTCAAAAACTAAGAGACAATAAAACAGATGCTGTACTTATTGGTGAAACTATAATGAGACAAGCCGATAAAAAGGCTGCGATAAAAGAACTTAGAGGTGAATAAATGGGTATTAAAATCTGCGGTCTGTTTAGAGAAGTTGACATAGAATATGCCAATATAGCAAAACCTGATTATGTTGGCTTTGTATATGCAAAAAGTAAAAGGCAGGTAACAAAAGAAAAAAGCAAATTACTAAGAGCTTTGTTAGACAAAAAAATTAAGGTTGTAGGAGTTTTTGTTAACGAAGATATAGAATTTATCAAAGAACTAGTAGAAGAAGATATAATTGATATTATTCAACTTCACGGCGATGAAGATGAAAGCTATATTAGAAGTCTTAGAGACATCTACTTATTAAAAAAAGTCCCTATTATAAAAGCTATAAGAGTTCAAAAAACTGAAGATATAACTGCTGCCACTAATATGAAAACAGAATATATACTCCTTGATACATATTCAAAAGATGCTTATGGAGGAACTGGAGATAGTTTTGATTGGAGCGTTATTAAGTCTTTAGAAAAACCGTTTTTTCTAGCAGGTGGAATTAATCTTTCTAATATATTAGAAGCAAAAAAATATAATCCATTTTGTATAGATGTCTCTAGCGGAGTTGAAACAGATGGAGTTAAAGATAAAGACAAAATGATTGAAATAGTCAAAAAGTATAGAGCACAATAAGAATAAAAAAACAAAAAA
>CAZIGN010000067.1:0-4670 GCA_964538805.1 uncultured Lachnospiraceae bacterium | reverse complement strand
CAAAAAAACAAAAAAACAAAAAAACAAAGAAAGGAACATAAGTTGATTTAAAAACCTTATGGGAAAAACTATGAAAAAAGGAAGATTTGGCAAGCACGGTGGTAGATATATACCAGAAACATTGATGAATGCAGTTATAGAGTTAGAAAAAGCATATGACTTTTACAAAAATGATAAAGATTTCAATGATGAATTAGATTCTTTGCTTAAAAATTACGCAGGAAGACCTAGTCTTTTGTATTATGCAGAAAAAATGACTAAAGATTTAGGAGGAGCAAAAATATATCTTAAAAGAGAAGATTTAAATCATACAGGTTCTCATAAAATCAATAATGTATTAGGACAAGTTCTTCTAGCAAAAAAAATGGGTAAAACTAGAGTAATAGCAGAAACAGGGGCAGGACAACATGGAGTTGCTACAGCTACAGCGGCAGCACTTATGGATATGGAATGTGAAATATTCATGGGAAAAGAAGATACAGATAGACAAGCCTTAAATGTATTTAGAATGGAGCTTTTAGGTGCAAAAGTTAACGCAGTTACTAGCGGAACTATGACATTAAAAGATGCAGTTAATGAAACTATGAGAGAGTGGACAAAAAGAATAGATGATACACATTATGTATTAGGTTCTGTAATGGGACCACATCCATTTCCTACTATAGTAAGAGATTTTCAAAAAGTAATAGGAAAAGAAATAAAAGAACAAATGCTTCAAAAAGAAGGAAAACTTCCAGACTTTGTGGTTGCTTGTGTTGGTGGTGGAAGTAATGCCATGGGAGCATTTTATGAATTTATAGAAGATAAAGAAGTTGAACTAATTGGTTGTGAAGCAGCTGGATTAGGAGTTGATAATCCAAAAAATGCAGCAACTATTGCTAATGGAACTATGGGAATTTTTCATGGAATGAAGTCATATTTTTGTCAAGATGAATTTGGACAAATAGCGCCAGTATATTCTATATCAGCAGGACTTGATTATCCTGGAATAGGACCAGAGCATGCAGATTTATTTGATCAAAACCGTGCAAAATATGTACCAATTACTGATGACGAAGCAGTTGAAGCGTTTGAATACTTATCAAAAACCGAAGGAATAATTCCTGCAATAGAAAGTTCACACGCAGTAGCTTACGCAATGAAAATAGCTAAGAGTATGCCAACAGATAAAATAATAGTTATAAACCTTTCAGGAAGAGGAGATAAAGACGTTGCAGCTATAGCTAGATATAAGGGGGTAAAAATCTTTGAGTAGAATTAGTAGAGCATTTGAGAATAAAAAAGCATTTATAACATTTATAACAGGTGGTGATCCCGATATAAATACAACAAAAGAACTGATATTTGCAATGGAAGAAGCGGGAGCTGATTTAATTGAAATAGGCATACCATTTTCAGATCCAGTTGCAGAAGGACCTATAATACAAGCTGCTGATGAAAGAGCACTTAGTAATGGCTGTACAACTGACGACCTTTTCTTAATGGTAAGTCAAATCAGAGAAAAAAGTGAAATACCATTAGTGTTTATGACTTATATTAATCCTATATATACATATGGAAAAGAAAGATTCTTTAAAAAATGTAATGAAGTTGGAATAGATGGTGTTATAGTTCCGGATATGCCATTTGAAGAAAAACATGAACTATTAATAGATGCAAAAAATCATGGAGTGACTTTAATATCTATGATAGCTCCAACTTCAAATGACAGAATTGCTATGATAGCAAAAGAATCCGAAGGCTTTTTGTACTGCGTTTCTTCCTTAGGAGTAACAGGTGTTAGAAATGAAATTAGTACAGACATTAATGCTATGATAAGTGAAGTGAAAAAAGTAACTAATACGCCTGCTGCCATTGGTTTTGGTATATCTAATGCAATACAGGCTAAAGAAATGTCAAAAATTGCTGATGGTGTTATAGTAGGAAGTGCGATAGTTAAAATTATCGCAGAATACGGGCAAAACAGTGTTGGTCCAGTAAAGGAATTTGTTTCTACAATTAAAAATGCTATGAATTAATTATGTTTATAATAATTAAGAAGAATATTTTTTAGCTCTTACACATATCCCGTTTTGATTTTTTCCTGTTAATGCGATACAGTTTTTAAAAGTATCATAATCAAATGAAGGTAAAAGATAATAAGTTTCTACTATATTAGAGTAGGTTATTACAATAGTATATTCATCTATTATTTCCCAGTTTCCATTAATAGAAGCAATTGTAACTTTACCATCTGGTAAAATAGACATAGGAACACTAGTAGATATGCCTTGCGGAATAGTTGGAGTCAGAGAAATTCGATCATAATCACCTATAAGTAATTCGGGTATTATTTTAGCTTTTCTTTCACCAGCATATTCGCAAGGATTTAATAAAGGCCATCCGTCGCTAGAGAAAATCATTTGATTGATATGCATAGTTGATATCTCAGGACCATGAAAGTTATGTTCTCTTATATGACAAACAACATAAAAACATCCATCATCGTCTTTTAATACCGAATTATGCCCAGGGCCCATATAAGCCAGGGAATTCCCATATTTATAACCACAATGTAAAAGATAACCAACTTCATTTGTATAATCTTCCATATCGGTCATATCTCTTCCATTATAATCTCTGTATGGACCTAACAAACTCTTACTTCTACCAACTCTTATATTGTAGTCACTTTTTAATGAACCATAAGATACAAACAAATAATAATAATCTGTTTCTTCATTATATATAATATAAGGACCTTCGATAGCACAATCAACCCATTTTGGTCTTCTTGCTAAACATTTTCCTATTCCTTCTTCTTTTGCAAGCCCTGTTTTTACATCAAGTTCAATTATATGAATTCCACCCCAAAAAGAACCATAATTCATATACATTTTCCCAGTATCTTTGTCAGTAATTATATTAGCATCTATTGCATTTACTGGAAGATTTTCTGAAGTTTTAAGTACACAACCTCTAGGTGTAAAAGGTCCTTTTGGATTGTCAGCAACAGCTAAGAATATGCAAGATTGTCTTACACCCCAGGTTGAATTAGAACAATATAATCTGTATTCATCATCTACTTTTATAATGTCAGGAGCCCAAATGCCTTCATCTCCTACCCATTTTATAGAATCTTCATGTGGTTTTTCAACAACTTTGCCAATTCTTTCCCAAGTAATAAGGTCTTTTGACTCATGACACATAGCACCCGTTGTATAAATATAATAAAGATTAGAAACGGGGTCTTTATATATAGCTGGGTCATGAATACCCCAGAGTGTATCTGAAGGAAAAGGGTCACTAGGTCTTACTCCTGGGGTAAATATTGGCTTTTCAACAAGTTTTTTTGGTTCATTAGGAAAAATATAAGCATTATCAATTGTATTATTCATTAAAAATCTCCTTTTAGTTAATTGTATTATTTAGTATATAAGAAATATTTTATATATGAGCAATATATTATGCTAGAATTTTTCTAGCAAAACAAGCTATTCCATTGCTGTTTTTTCCTGTAAGTGTGATATTATCACATACATTAAGAGTGTATATCTCATTATAATTAGAGTAACTTAATTCTAAAGTAGTTTTGTCAACAAGCCTCCAATAACCTCTGATACTACCGCCAAGTTCAATTCTTCCCATTGCAATAGGAGCAATATCTAGCGCCCAGGAATTCCTAGTGCTACTTACACCAGGAGTTACTAAATCAAGAATTGAGAGCATAACACTAGCTTTTCTAGAACCAATTATTTCTTTGTTAAATGATATAAAATCGTAGTTACCTATGATATCTTCAGGAGTAATAGCTGATTTGATAATGAAACTTTCTTCATTATAAGTATCAGGTATGATAACTGGCCATTTATCAGGTGTAAAGGTTAATTTGAATTCTTTATCAAAAAAATCACCTGATAAATCAGAAGTATTGCAACTCATAGTATAAATGTTGTTTTCATCTGATGCTATATTTTTTAAAGAAAATGATGTATAAGTTTCACCTTGTTCAATAGAAAAAGGTGCAAGTATCATAAAACCAGTAGAAGATGTAAAATCGCTTTTGTTTGTTAATAAAACATTATTTGCATCTAAGAAAGGACCTTTGATAGATTGGCTTCTTCCAACTCTTATATTAGAATCAATACCAAATTTTCCATAGGTAGAAAATAGATAATAATAATTCATCTCGCTTGAATAAATCATTATAGGATTATTAATAGAAAAACCATAAAGAGTAGGTCGGCTTGCTAACAAAGTACCTTCACCTTCTATATGTGCTAAACCATTTCTTGGATTAAGTTCTAAAGCATATATCCCTTTAGCCCCATTAGTATAAATTAAATAATCGTTTGTTGTTGATTCATCTTTACATATAGATAAGCCTAAATCACTTGAATCATATTTGATTGAATAATTTAGAAAAACACAATCCCTTAAAATATAAGGATCATCTTCATTATTTTTAGCATAAAGATTTATTAAGGTGTAATCATCTTTTAACTCAGATTTATACAATCTAAACTCATTGCCAGCTTTGTAGTAAAATTCCATAAAATTCTCCATTTCTGTTGTAATATTTTAAGTATACAAGAACATTTAGCTAATTAGCATTTTAATTAATTATATGTTTTTAAGCAAAATAGGTCAATAAAAAAAGTGCTATAAAGCATAATAATGATGATATATTC
>CAZIGN010000066.1:4192-9944 GCA_964538805.1 uncultured Lachnospiraceae bacterium | reverse complement strand
AATTCAAAAAATGAAGAATTTGACATATCTAAAGATGACAAGATAAAGATTGCTTATGTAGATGTAAAAGGAAGCCTTATTTATAAAGACTTGTCATTAATAGGTGGATACTTGCAAGAAGTATTAAATGATGCGAATGTAGGCAAAGAGATTACATATATTAAAGGAACAAAAGAAGAATGTTTTGAATATTTAGAAAAAGATATGGTGGATTTTGTTTATTCTTACTCAGATGATTTTACATTTTCAAGTGATTATATTATGAGCGTATTTCCTTTTTTAGATATTGAAGCTGGAATCTATAAATTAGGAGCTGATAAAGATAGTTTATTCGGTGAAATTAATACACTTGATAAAAAGTCTATTGGTGTTATATATGAGGATATGTCAAATGAGTTTTTATATAATTTTATAAAAGACAATAAAATAGACATAACTATTTATGAATATAATTCTCACGAAGAGTTATTAAAAGCGCTTGATAATAAGAATGTTGATTTTATTTATTCTGTAAAAAGCATTGAAGATAAGAAGTATAGGCTTATAAATAATATATCGACTATAAATATGAGACTTTATTCTAAAGAAGACAAAAAAGAAATTTTAAATGAGTTTAATGATAAATTATATAAAAAGCAAAAGCAAAGTCCTATGTTTCTTAATAATATTAGAAAAAAATACTATGGTAATCCTAATAATGTGCCTGTAGAATTTACTAAAGACGAAGTTGATTATTTAAACAGCAAGGATTACACATTTACAGTATACTTTAGCAATAACTATAAGCCATTGATGTATTTTAATGAAATCAAAGAAGAATATGAGGGAATAATCCATAATGTTTTCAATGAGATTAATAAAATTACAGATATTAAGTTTGAATATATTAATTTTGATTATATGTATAGTGGAGTTTCTAGATTAGATAATAACAAGGCTGATATTTTAGCGTCCTACATTAAGTTTAATAAAGAATCGAATTCATATAACTATTCAAAATCGATCATGGAAGCAAGACTTTTAGTAGTCGGCTTAGATGAAAACAAAAATGAATATTATAATAAAAAAGAAAAGGTGTTTAACATTGCTACTGTTGAAAGTTCGGATGAAAATTATAAATACTTGCTTTCGCTTTATCCTGATTCTAATGTTGTGAGATTTACGAATGTTGAAAATTGTTTAGATAGTGTTTTGTCAGGGAAAACAGATTTTGCACTTATAGAAAATTTGACATTTAACGAATATTCGGGAATTGAAGAATATAAAATCATTGAATTGTATGAAACAATAAATACAGAAACAGATGTAACGGTGTTGTTTTCAAATGATGCAGGTAAAATCGCAATAGATATTTTTAACAAATCTTTAAACTATATAAGAGAAGAAGATTTTGATACCTATAGATACTCATATTTAACCAAGGTTGAACAAATCACCCTACGACAAGTTCTTGATAAATATACTTATGTGGTTGTCAGATTTGGATTGTTGATTGTTTTTGCAATAATTTCCTTGTTTGTTATTGAAAATATTAGAAAAAAATCACTTCTTAATATGGTGGCATATACTGATTCAGTAACAGGAGTTATGAATTATACAAAATTCAAACAAAATGTGGCTAATTTAATTAAAAACTCACCCAAAAATCACGCATTTGTGATGTTTGATATTAATAAATTCAAGTTTATAAATGATAAGTATGGAACGCTAGGTGGGGATAAAATATTAAAGTATATTGCAAAAGAAATTCAAAAGGATTTACAAAAAGATGAATATATATCACGAAGATATGCAGATGTATTTTGTCTTTTAATTACATATGAACATGATTCTGACATTATTAACCTTATAGAAAAAATCAACACAACAATAAAAAATAGTAGCTTGGCAAACAAGTTAAATGCAAGTTTTGGAATTTATAAGATAGGTGATGAAGATTTAAGCATTGATCAAATTAGTGATAGAGCATTAATGGCAAAAAATATTGTTAAAGGAAATACTTTTAATTCCTATGCATTTTATGATAAAG
This sequence comes from uncultured Lachnospiraceae bacterium, assembly GCA_964538805.1. Taxonomy (GTDB): domain Bacteria; phylum Bacillota; class Clostridia; order Lachnospirales; family Lachnospiraceae; genus CAZIGN01. Next base: position 7,915 of record CAZIGN010000066.1, on the reverse strand, counting down.
GTGTGGGTGAGACGATTCTTTTTGAGAACAGATTAGAAAACAGAATGGAGTTTGCATTAGAGAATGGTGAATTTGAAGTTTACTATCAACCTCAGTATTGTGCAAACAACAATAAGATAATAGCTGCAGAAGCCCTAGTTAGATGGAATAATCCAATAGAAGGTTTTTTGCTTCCAGGTAAATTTATTGATATTTTTGAAAAGAATAATTTCATTCTCAAACTTGATTTTTATGTGTGGGAACAAGTTTTTAAAGTTATTAAAAACTGGATTGATTTAGGAAGAAAACCATTTCCGATATCTATAAATGTTTCAAGGGCACATCTTCTTCGTGAAGAGTTTGTATATGAAATTATGGATTTGGTTAATCTCTATCAAATTCCAAAAGAATATATTGAACTAGAAATTACTGAAACTATATTTGTGGAAGATGAAGATAATATAACTGATATTATAGAAGATTTGAGTAGAAAAGGATTTACTATAGCATTAGATGATTTTGGATCAGGATATTCATCATTGAATATTTTAAATAAACTACCAATTGATATATTAAAGATTGATAGGGGCTTCTTAAATGAAGTTACTCACTCTAAAAAAGGGCGAGTTATTCTTGATGAGATGATTGGTATGGCAAAGAAGCTTGATATGATAATTGTCTGTGAAGGAGTAGAAACAGAAGAGCAAATTGAACTACTTAAAAAATCAGGTTCTGACAGATTACAAGGATTTTATTTTTCTAAACCTATATCGCTTTTGGAATTTGAAAATAAGGTTTTTAGTTAATGAAAAAGACAATAAAATAGAATAAAAATGCACGAAAATGCATTTTGAATGGGTGTTGAAATGAAAAAAATCAAAAGAATCAAGATTAACAAAGAAGAGCATATTGGCAGAATAAAACAATTATTTAAAAATATTATAACATCGGCTAACAGACTGACTTTTATAGTTACTGCAATAACTTTATTGTTGGTATTAGGTTCGTATTTGTTATTTAGTGTTGAACTAAACAACAAACTAGAATCACAAACCAGCAGACATTTAACAGGAATTATAGAATCTAAATCAGAATATACAAAGTTAAAAATCGATGAATGTTTTAAAACCATGGAGGCATTAGCTTTATTTATAGGTGAATATGATAGTGTAGAATCCGAAGAAGCACTTTTAGTGTTAAATAAGTATATATCTACAAGTGTATTTGATTCAATGTCAATTATTAATCTAGAAGGAGAAGCTAAGTCAACAGCAGGTGAAACTTATAATGTAGCAGATGAAGAATACTTTGAAAAAGCAAAAAAAGGAAAACGAAGTATTGCTGATGTTTTAAGAAAAGATAAAGAAGGAAAAAAAATTCTGAAAATTGCATTTGTAGTTCCGATTATTAAAGATGAAGAAGTTGTAGGAGTTTTAGAGTGTTATGAAACAAAAAAGAAAATGACAGAGCTACTTGATATTTCTTCATTTGGACAAAAAGGTAATTCTTTTATCGTTAGAAGAGATGGTACACTTATAACAACTGGTTCTCCTAAAACAGATTTAAAAACCATAAAAGAAATACTTCCACAAACAACAAATATTACTAATAAATTATTGAATGCCTTCGCATCAAGAAATTCTGGATATCTTTCATATGTTAATAATAAGTATAAAAGATATATCTGTTATGATAACTTAGATATGGGCGATTGGTATTTAATAACAATAATTTCTTCAACAGCAGTTGAGCCAACAAGCGCCGAGATTATTGATCAAGGGTTTTTACTTAGCATAAGAATTGTAGCTATTTTTGTAGCTTACCTTGCTTATTTATTCATAAAAAATGTTAAAATTAAAGCAAGTTCAAATGTAAATGAAGAAAAGTATAAAATAGTAGCTGAACAGTCTGATAGTATCGTGTTTGAGTATGCATATGATAAAGGTGTATTATTCTACTCAGATAAGTGGAAAGAAAAATTTGGCATTGATTTATCAGGAAAGATAAGCGTAGAAAGTATAATTGATAAACAGTTTGTATATCCAGAAGATGTAAGCATTTTTGAAAAACTTGTACAAGATTTTCAAAATAATGAAAAGTATGTGGAAGTTGAGTTAAGACTATTGTCAAAAAATGACACATATATTTGGTGTAAAATAAAAGCAAAGTTATTGAAATCTAAAAAGGAATTCAAAATTATTGGAAGAATAGTTGATATAGATACATTAAGACAAGAAGTTGAGTATTACAAAAACATGTCTAATCAAGATCCACTTACTAATCTTTACAATAAGCGAGTGGGAAATCATAAACTAGAAGTTTTTTTAAGTAGGAGAAATGCGAGCGTTTTATGTGCCTTAATATATTTTGATATAGATGATTTCAAAATGGTTAATGATAAATATGGTCATATGTTTGGTGATGAAGTCCTAAAAAGTGTTTCAACGGTTTTGAAAAATAATTTAGATGATGATTCATTTGCATCAAGAGTTGGTGGGGATGAATTCTGGATAGTTATTAAAAGAGCCCATAATGAAGCTATTATTGAACAAGTAATAGATAAAGTCGAAAAAGACTTAAGTAAAATCAAGTATGAAAAGTACCCTGATTATAAAGTGACAATAAGTGCAGGAATTGCTATAAGCCCAAAAGATGGAATTACGGCGGAAGAAATCATACAAAAAGCAGACAGAGCATTATATTATTCTAAAGAAACAGGGAAGAACAAACATACTTATGCGTAACTATTAATATTTGTTAAAGAAAGGGAAAAACATGGAAATTAGAACAGCAGTTAGTCCAAAAGATGCAAAATTTTACACAACAGAAAGATTAAGAGAAGAATTTCTTATCCAAAATTTATTTGAAAATGATATGATAAAAACTATTTATAGTCATATCGATAGAATAATTACTGGTGCTGCAGTGCCATTTGAAAAAGAGCTAACTCTTGATGCAGGAGAAGAAATAAGAGCAGAGTATTTTCTTAAAAGAAGAGAAATGGGTATCATAAACATTGGTGGTAAAGGTATTGTTACTATTGATGGAAAAGAATTCATATTAGATCAAAAAGATGGACTTTATATAGGAATGGGAGCAAAAAAGATAAAGTTTAAATCTTTAAGTAAAGAAAATGTTTCAAAGTTCTATTTTAACAGTGCACCTGCACATAAAAGTTTTGATACTGTACTTATTAAACCGGAGAATTGCATTAAGGTAGATTTAGGGACTTTAGAAGAAGCAAATCAAAGAACAATAACAAAATATATATTACCAGGGCAAGTTGAAAGCTGCCAATTAGTTATGGGAATGACTTCTCTAAAACCAGGAAGTGTATGGAATACAATGCCTTGTCATACTCATGATAGAAGAATGGAAGTTTATCTGTATTTTGAATTGCCACAAGATGCTGTGGTGTTTCATTACATGGGTGAACCTAGCGAAACTAAGCATATAGTTATGAGAAATGAAGAAGCCGTTATATCACCAAGCTGGTCGATTCATGCAGCTTCTGCTACTAGAGCCTATACATTTATTTGGGGTATGGTAGGAGAAAATCAGGATTTTGATGATATGGACCACGTTAAAATGTCTGATTTGAGATAGTTTTTGGATTATGCAAATCGAAAATGCGAGAAAGTTGAATAATTTATACTATGCAAGTAAATAAATATGAAGTTAATAACAAAGAGGTAAATGAAGATAAAGTTTATAATAACGAAGTAGATAATATTGAATTAAATA
>CAZIGN010000066.1:0-4092 GCA_964538805.1 uncultured Lachnospiraceae bacterium | reverse complement strand
AATATTGAATTAAATAGTGAAGAAGATAAAAAAAGTGAAGTAAAAAAGTTTAACTTTAAAACAATTGACTTTAAGGCAATAAATTGGAAGAAAATTTTTAAAAAATCATCACCTTTTCTTTCCATTCTTATTGGTTTGTTAATAGGGTTTTTATTTGGATTCTATATATTACCTAAAACTGCTTTTAATAATTTGCCAAGAAATAATTTCTTTGCGAGCTTTATTTGGATTCTTTTAGGTATACTATATGCAGTTTTGTGCGTATATTTGCATGCAATAATTCATGAGTTAGGACATCTGCTTGCAGGTTATAAAAGTGGATACAAATTTGTATCGTTTAAAATCTTTAGTATGGTTTTTATAAAAGAAGATGGATTAATAAAAATAAAAAAATTCAGTATTCCAGGAATAGCAGGACAATGCTTGATGATGCCACCAGAAAAAGTAAAAAACAGATATCCTTTTATTTTATATAATTTAGGTGGAGTCTTGTTGAATTTTATAATGTCAATAATTGCACTTGTGATTGTTTTGAGCTTTAATGTTGGTGTTGTTTTAAATGTAGCATTATCTATATTTGTAATATCTGGATTACTTTTAGGTATGATTAATGCCATACCACTAAAAATAAATGGTGTAACAAATGACGGATATAATATTTATCTTTTGAAAAAAGATATTTCGGCTCGTAGAGGTCTTTATAATATATTGAAAATTAATGGACTTTTAACAATGGGAATGAGATTAAAAGATATGCCATTTGAGTGGTTTGATATTAAAGAAGATAATGCATACAATAATAGTCTTACAATATCAAATTTGTTATTTAAGGCATCATATTTTTTTGATAAAAAAGAGTTTGATAAGGCTAGAGAAATTTATTTAAATATAAAAGTAAAAAGTGAATCTTTATTTGGGATTTTAAAAAATGAAATAGATTGCGAATTACTTTTCTATGAACTAATAAATGAATGTAGACAAGAAGAAATCAATAAATTATATACAAAAGAATTGCAACAATATATAAAAATGACAGCTACTCATGTAAATAAATATAAGTTGAAATATGCTTTTGCATGTTTTGTAGAAAAAGACTTCTATAAAGCTGAAAAAGAATTGATAAGATTAGAAAAAAGCTTGAAAAATTATCCAGTAATAGGAGAAGCTATGTCTGAATACGAAGGGTTAAAGTATTTAAAAGAGACAAAGTTTCGTTAATTTAGTAAAAAATAAAAAAGGGTGTGATTTATTTAAATCACACCCTTAAAATATTTAAGAAATAATAGTACCTGTTTTTAAGTTTGCACCAAGTTTGGCTTTTTCTAGACTTGTAATAATGGCAACTCTTCCCTTTTTAGCGGAAACAAAGTTGATTGCTGCTTGTATTTTAGGTAAAGTAGTTTTTATGTCAAAATAATCTTCATTAGTTAGCTCGATTGCTTCTTCTAGAGACAAATTCTTAAGTTCGGTAATTGTTTCATCTTCTTTAGTAATAGTCATGTATTCGCTTGAACTTAAAATTAAAAGTTTATCAGCATCCAACATATCAGCCATTTTAGCTGCAGTAAAATCCTTCTCTATTATTGCACTTGCGCCTTTAAGGATAGCATTTTGTTCTAAAACAGGAATTCCACCGCCACCAGCAGCTATAACTACTTGTCCTGAATCAGATAATGTTTTTATTGAATCTATTTCATAAATATCAATAGGGAGAGGAGAAGCTATAATTCTTCTATATCCTTTTTTAGTTTCAGTTTCTTCATATGTAACATAATTACCTTTTTTAATATCTAGATCAGCTTCTTCTTTAGTCATATATCGTCCAATGACCTTTGTAGGGTTGTGGAAAGCCTGATCAAATGGATCAACCCTTACTTGTGTGATTAAAGTAACTACAGGCTTGTATATGCCACGTTGTAAAATCTCGGTTCTAATAGCGTTTTGTAAATCATAGCCAATATATCCCTGACTCATAGCAGAACATACAGACATAGGTGCAACAGTATACTTTGAATCTAACCTACTATATTCAGTCATTGCAGTTTGAATAGTTCCTACTTGAGGGCCATTACTGTGAGTAATAACTAAATCAAAGTTATCCTCGATTAAATCTCCAATTGATTTTGCTGCAATTCTAACTCTGTCTTTTTGTTTTGGGAAAGTTTCACCAAAAGCATTTCTTCCTAAAGCTACAACTAGTTTTTGTTTATTCATAAAAATTCTCCGTTCGTATAAGTATTTTTAAATTTTAATGTATAACTATTATAGTATTATTATTAGAATTAATCAAGTTTGTGATAAAAAACAAATTGTCCAACAATTTAAAAACTTTTTTTGAATTGTTTATAACTATGTGGAAAGTGTGGATAACTTTACAAATCATTCAGATAATTCAGACCATTCAAAAAACAACAACTCCAATTTATCTTCAAGTTCAGTTATTTTATTGTGAATATCAAGAGTTTTTGAAGGACTTTTTGCAACTTCATCTGTAGCTATTTCTTCATTTAAAGCACTAAGTTTATCTTCAACTTCTTGAATCTGACTTTCGATTTTTTTTATTGCATTTTCTTTTTTTCGCTGCTTTGCTTGTTCTTCTTTTTGAAGTTTCCAATCAATTTTCACATTTGATTGATTAATGTCTTCTTCTGATTCTATTACTTTTGGTAGTAATAGATCACGTTTTTCCATGTAGTAATCATAAGTTCCATTAAAATCAATCATAGTATTACTTGTAATCTCTAATATCCTAGTTGCAGTTTTGTTTATGAAGTATCTATCATGAGATACATATAAAACTGTTCCTGTGTAATTGTTAATTGCATTTTCAAGTATTTCTTTTGATAATATATCAAGATGGTTAGTAGGCTCATCAAGAATTAATAAATTAGATTCTGAAAGCATTAGTTTTGCTAGAGAAACGCGTGCTCGCTCGCCACCACTTAAATCATCTATCAATTTAAATACCTCATCATCGGTAAATAAAAATGCAGCTAATAGATTCCTTATTTTTGTACAAGTCATGTCAGGATATGCATCAGCGATTTCATCAAATATAGTGTTTTCTTCATTAAGAGTGTTATGCTCTTGATCATAATATCCGATTTTTACTTTTGAACCTAAGGCAATAGATCCAAAATCAGGCGTGATAATGTCATTTAATATTTTTAGAATTGTTGTTTTTCCTGTCCCGTTATCTCCGATAATTGCAACTTTTTCACCTCTTTTTATTAAAAAAGAAATATCTTTAAAAAGATTTCTATCTTCAAAAGATTTAGAAAGATTTTCGACACTTAGAACATCATTTCCGCTTATAGTAGAAGGTTTAAAGGAAAGCCTCATAGATTCTTCATATGTTAGAGGTTTATCTAAAACATCTACTTTATTAAGTAGCTTTTCACGACTTTGTGCTCTTTTTATTGACTTTTCTCTATTAAAAGACTTTAGTTTGTCAATGACTTCTTTTTGGTGTTTGATCATCTGCTGTTGATTGTTATATTGTTTTAATAAAGCATCTGTCATAAGCTGTTTTTTAGATGTAAAAGAAGTGTAGTTACCTTCAAATAAAATAATTTTACCATTTTCAATCTCTATTACCTTGTTTACTGTCTTGTCAAGAAAGTATCTGTCATGAGAAACAATTATAACAGTTCCTTTGTAAGAAGAAATAAAGCTTTCTAACCAATTTATCGAACCTATGTCTAAATGGTTAGTTGGTTCATCTAGTAGTAGAATGTCAGGAGATTTTAAAAGCAACCTGGCTAGATAAACACGAGTTTTTTCACCACCAGAAAGGGTGCTAAGCTTTTTGTCAAAAGAATCCTCGTTAAAACCTAAGCCTTTTAAAACACCAATAATTTCACTTTGGTATGAAAAGCCATTTTTTAGCTCGAATTCGTGAGTTAAGTTAGTGTAAGAATTTAAAAGTGATGAAAGTTGTGTTTCGCCTGCTGAATTCATTTTTAGTTCAAGCTCTCTTATGGAAGACTCCATATCAATTATATCTTGTTTTGATTTTAATACTTCTTCATAAATAGTAAGATTATCATTCGTGTTATGAAACTGTGATAGATAACCCAGAGTTTTATTTTT
>CAZIGN010000065.1:8564-10180 GCA_964538805.1 uncultured Lachnospiraceae bacterium | reverse complement strand
CTAGCCACTTAATGTAGTGGCCAGCCAGTTATTGTTTAAAATGCCTTTATATGCTATTATTAGCTTATATTTACTTTAATCACAAAACAACACAAACCCCATAGGAATGAGGATTATATGATAAACTACATAACAGAATTTATAGCATTCGTTTGGTCAATAATAATGGACAACATATTCTATATCAACATGATATTTGCAATCCTAATAGTATTCTTTCAAAGAAGAGACCCCAAAGCAGTATGGACTTGGTTATTGGTACTATACTTTATACCAATACTAGGATTTTTACTATATTTAGTATTAGGACAAAACTATCACAAAATGAAGATGTTCAAACTAAAAGAAATTAAAGACGAGCTCAACTTTATAATAAGAAAACAAGAAAATAAAATATATAAACGCGAATTTGAATTTGATGAACCACATCTAGACGAGTACTCAGACTTGGTTTTATACAACCTAGAAGCAAGTAGCGCAATTTATGAAGAAGGTAATGAAGTAGAGATATTTATAGATGGTAACGACAAATTTTCTGCTTTAATAAATGACTTAGAAGAAGCAAAATCTTTTATACATATGCAGTACTACATAATAAAAGATGATGAATTATTCGATAGAATATCTGAAGTATTAATTCGAAAAGCAAATGAAGGGGTAGTAATAAGACTCTTATATGACGGAATAGGTGGCAGATACTTAAAGAAGAAAACAATAAAAAAACTTACAGATGCTAATATAAAAACAGCTGTATTTTTTCCTGCATTTCTTGGAAAATTTCAAATGCGTATGAACTACAGAAATCATAGGAAATTAGTTATAATAGATGGAAAGCGTGGATATATAGGCGGTTTTAATATTGGAAGAGAGTATCTTGGCCTTGATAAAAAGTTTGGAAATTGGAGAGATACACACCTTTTAATTAAAGGACCTGCAGTTAAATCACTAGCCCTTAGATTCATATTAGACTGGAATTATGCATCAAAAGAGAACCTTTTTGTCGACAAGGATCTGACAAGATTTGAGAGTAATTACGAACCTGGAGACGTTGCAATGCAGATAGTTTCAAGTGGTCCAGACTCAAAAAGAACTGAAATCAGAGATAATTATATAAAACTAATCTCAAAGGCCAAAAATAGCATTTATATACAAACCCCTTATTTCATACCAGATGAAGCGACTCTTCAATCCCTAACAATTGCAGCATTGTCAGGTGTGGAAGTAAAAGTCATGATTCCATGCAAACCTGATCATCCCTTTGTTTATTGGGCAACACATTCTTTTGCAGGAGAAATATTAGCTTCAGGGGCACGTGTTTATAAATATAATGATGGTTTTTTACATGCTAAGGGAATAATGGTAGATGGAAAAGTGTCGTCTTACGGAACGGCTAATCTAGATATGAGAAGTTTTTTGTTAAATTTTGAAGTTAATGCAGTGATCTATGATAGCAAAACAACTAGTGATCTGGAAAGAATATTTATGGAAGATCTAAAAAAATGCATTGAAATAACTCCATTAAGTTATAGTCAACGCGGTATTGTCATTCGTTTCAAAGAACAAATTTCAAGATTATTAGCTCCTCTTTTATAAAAAACACCAACTTCATATTTATT
>CAZIGN010000065.1:0-8464 GCA_964538805.1 uncultured Lachnospiraceae bacterium | reverse complement strand
ACCAACTTCATATTTATTTGCTCCTCTTTTATAAAAAAAATGCCAGCTTCATATTTGCTGGCACCTCTTTTATAAAATCACTTAACTCGTATTTACTTGTTGTTTTTTAACATCTCTTCTATTTTATCATGCGCATAGGCACCTATGAACTTTTTCTCATCTTTTGACAATTCACTCACATGTATCGGTTGACCAAATTCAACTGTTACATTTGCTTTTTTTATCTTCGGAAATTGATCCTCAAAAGCCGCTGATGTATTAGAAAAAGCTACAGGTATTATAGGACAATTTGTCTTTTCTGCAATCTTTAGACTTCCTTCTTTAAAAGATTGTAAACCATCATCAGTCTTTGATCTTGTTCCTTCAGGAAATATGAATACTGAAATACCCTTTTTAACATTTTCAATTCCTTGTAAAATAGTTTTTAATCCTTCTTTGATATTATCTCTATCTAGAAAAAGACAATTCATCAAAACCATCCAGTGAGACAATAATGGGATCTTTTTAACTTCCTTCTTACTTACAAAACCAGTAAGAGGTGGCACTAAAGAGTAAGCTATTACAATATCAAAAAAGCTCCTATGATTAGCCACATATAATACCGCCTGATTTTTAGGAAGATTTTCTAATCCTTTTATATTAACCTTTGTTCCTGATATTAATAATACTACTTTAAAAGCTCCTCTTACCATATAAAAACAACTATAATCTCTTGCTTTTTTACTTACTTTACCAATTAGCCATTCTACTGGTAATACTATTAAACTCAATATAAAATAAATCAACAAAAATATTCCAACCAAACTTATTCTTATCATTACTGTACCTATTCCTATCATTTTCTTTGATAACTAGTCTTATCTATTATACATCTTAGTTAAACGATGTAAACACTTAATTTCAGCTTTTTTTATATTGCTTTTTTTAATCCTAAATGCCCAATTACTCTGGGCTAAACCAGGCGAATTCATCCTCCCTTCAGAACCAATCGCCAAAACATCTTGTATTGGAATAATAACATATTTTGATGTTGAACTTATAGCAAGTTTAATAAAATCCTGACTGATATTGCTACCATCTTGACCCGTATATATGTTTATTTTTTTCTTTTTCTTATCATCAAGCTTATCAAACCAACCCTTTGTTGTATTGTTATCATGAGTGCCTGTATAACAAATACTATTTATCGGATAATTATGTGGTAAATGTATTGATTTTTCGTCAGAATCAAAGGCAAATTGTAATACCTTCATTCCTGGTAATTCAAATTCATCCCTTAACTCTTCTACGCCTTTTGTAATTATGCCTAAATCTTCGGCCCAAAGTGGTAACTCTTCATAATCTTTTTTAAGTTCTTCCAACAAAATGCTTAAAAACTTTTTACCTGGCCCGCATTTCCACTGACCCTTTATCGCAGTTTCTTCAGTAGCAGGCACTGCCCAGTACTCATCAAACCCTCTAAAATGATCAATTCTCAAAAAATCACAAAGCTTAAGTTGATGTTTGATTCTGTTTATCCACCATTTATAATTGTCTTTTTCTAATTCTTCCCATTTGTATAAAGGATTGCCCCAAAGTTGACCTGTTTCACTAAAATAATCTGGTGGCACTCCTGCTACTTCTAAAGGATGACCCTTTTTATCTAACATGAAAAGCTCTTGATTTGCCCAAACATCTGCACTGTCTTTAGCAACAAAAATCGGTATATCCCCAACAATTTTAATACCTTTTGAATTTGCATACTCTTTAAGTTTAAACCATTGTTTGAAAAACTCAAACTGCAAAAACTTTTCAAAATCAATATTCTCTATCGTATCTGCATCTAAATTATTATTGTTATCATTTGCATTATAATTATCATTTGTATTATAATTATCATTTACATTATAATCATTATTTGATTTATAGCTTATATCATCTTCCCAATCTAACCATATAACACCTTTATTTTTTGCTTTCAACGCAATAAATAAAGCATATGAATCTAGCCAATATGAATTATCTTTACAAAATTCATTATATTCTTTATTCAGAACTTCATTTGTTAGAATCTGTTTTTTGAATCTTTCAAATGCTTTCTTGAAAAGTTTATTTTTATAAAATATCACATGACCATAGTCAATCTTATCTTCAAACCATGTCGGCAAATCTATAAAATCTTCTTCTTCTAAAAGTTCCTCTTTTTCTAATTCTTTAGGACTTATAATAAGTGTCTGACCTGCATAGGTAGAAAATGTTTGATAAGGGGAATCCCCGTATCCTGTTGGTCCTAGTGGTAAAACCTGCCATAAAGTCTGGCCTGCTTTTTCTAACAAACTCACAAATTCATATGCGCCCTGTCCTAGATCTCCTATACCAAATTCAGACCAAAGCATCGTTACATGTGCTAAAACACCAGAATATCTTTTCGCATCTTTCATAATTTGTCACCCTGCAAAGCATTTACCTTCCTTGGTTATTATGCTATTTGTAAAATCAAAAACAAGATTAATCTTTATTATAAATGGTTTTCTAATCTACATAATATTAGATAATAATTTAGACTTTATGCTAAATAACTTTTCTGATAAATCAACATACACTTCATGAGGATTAATCAGTCTTCTTGTTTCATCCCACAGTGTATCAAGTTCTTTCATACAATAATCTCTAATCTCCATAACCTTAGGAGAATCATACACACATATTCCATCTTTGAAAATCGGGACTAACAACTCCCTTATAGTATATGTACCCTTTAATAAGTTGGTTTTTTTCCAAGTATCTATTGGGTCAAATATTAGTAAGTCCTCATTCTCGTTAAAAGATTCATCTACAAGCGCAATTAAATCCGCCTTTATTTTTCCTGTTTCTTTTTCATATATTCTATATATAGTCTTATTTCCAGGATTAGTTATTTTATCAGTATTTTCTGACAACTTAATCTTTGGTAAAAAATCTTCTTCGTCAGTTTTTTTGATAGCTGCTAATTTATAAACTCCTCCAAAAGAAGGATTGTCCTTACTTGTTATTAGATTAGTTCCAACTCCCCAAGAAGTTATCTTTGCTCCTTGCGTTTTTAAACTATCAATTAGATATTCATCAAGATCACTAGAAGCTGATATTACCGCATCATTAAATCCTGCTTCATCAAGCATTTTCCTTGCTTTTTTAGATAAATACGCCAAATCACCACTATCTAGTCTGATTCCGTAAAGTCCAAAAGTAATTCCATCATTTCTCATCTTTTCAAATACTTTTATAGCATTAGGAACTCCAGATCTTAAAGTATCATAAGTATCTACTAATAATAAACAAGCTTTTGGATACATGTTAGCATATGTCTCAAATGCTGTATATTCATCCTTAAAACTCATTATCCAACTATGTGCATGTGTTCCTTTTACAGGTATATCAAAAAGCTTTCCCGCTAGAACATTAGAGGTTCCTACGCAACCACCAATAACCGCCGCTCTTGCTCCATATATTCCTGCATCAGGCCCTTGCGCTCTTCTTAAACCAAATTCCATTATACCTTCACCCTTAGCAGCATATGCAACTCTTGATGCCTTAGTAGCAATTAGACTTTGATGATTTACAATGTTAAGTATTGCAGTTTCTACTAGCTGTGCTTCCATAATAGGAGCTATAACCTTTACTAAGGGTTCTCTTGGAAATACAACTGTTCCTTCTTCAACGGCATAAATATCACCTGTAAAATGAAATGATCCAAGATATTTCAAGAAGTCTTCTTCAAATAAGTTTAGACTTCTCAAATAGTCTATATCATCATATGAAAAATTAAGATTCTTTATGTAATCAATAACCTGTTCAAGTCCGCAAGCTATAGCATATCCACTCTTTGATGGGTTGTTTCTATAAAACATATCAAATACAACAACTTCATCAGTTTTATTCTTATAATACCCTTGCATCATAGTTAATTCGTACAAATCTGTAAGTAGGGATAAATTTTTATTATTCATTTATATTTAGTGCCTTTCTATCATCTTCAAATATATTAATTTGCTTTACATGCTTTACTAATATATAACAAAAGTAAATAATCGATAATATATTTGCAGCTTTTATTATAACATATCCAAATTGTGCGAACATAAATGTAATCACTACAAGAATCTGCATAAAAGGATGTGCAATAGCAGATATAAGATTAAGTTCCCAAGCAAATTTCAAGTCTTTTCCCACTTCCATATGTAGATAAGGATCTACTTGCTTTGAAACTCCTACGGCAACTGAAAAAAGTATAACTGATACTGCCAAAATATTTATTGCATATATTATGTATAAAGCTATAACTAGAGTATCGTCCTGCAAAACAAATGGCACTACTTTAAAGAGCACATAAGTTAGCGCACCTACGATACTTGCATATCTTGCCATCTCAAACCTTTTATGGTACTTTACAAGACCTGCTAATGAAATAAATATCAATAAATACCCTAATAAATCTGAAGTTATATTAATTCTATAACTTTCCGAAGTTATTATCTTTGCAACTTCTACAAGAGCAAACTTTCTAACACCTTCACCAAACTCATGATTATAGTTATATGAAATCTCGAAAAATGGTAGCTGCAAATCGATTATTATAAAAAATAAGCCAAAAACAAACATTTTAATATGTTTCATTATAATCCGCCTTTAAAATTTGATTTTCTTTAGTTCTATTTCACCCGCTATATAGAATCTTAATCTGTATACTAAATACAACAATAAAACTGTAACCCAGAATAGTATAGCATTATACATCATTGTCACTACGCTTAACTGAACCCAGGTTGTTACAAATAATATTATTTGTAATGCGATAGTTCCAAACCAAGTTAATGCAATTGCTCTTCTGTCACTTCTATATGCTACTCCTACAAGTATCTGACATATCGCCCATACAAAAGTATAACTAACTGCAGTTTGGAATCCAAAACTAGCAACTCCAAGTATCAAACTAATATAACATAGTCTCTCTCCATTAAACACAAATGGCAAAAGTGCCATTATAAAGCCCATAAATATTGCTCCATATGCCATTGCTATGCTAAGACTAAAAACTTTTGATCTTTCAATAAGCTTTTTAGAACCTACGATTATAATTATGTATCCAATAAAATCTGGAAAAAGCGAGAATCTAAAACCTGTGTAAACGACCTGATCTAAATCAACTACTTTAGCTCCAAAAAAAGTTTGTAAAGTGTAAAACTGAAATTCCGTATTTATAGACGATGCTGTCTTATACGCTGGATAAAAAACTGTGTCTAAATTAATGTTAAGTTCTAGTAGCACCACCATAAATCCTACCAAAATTAGTATAAGTGCTTTACTTTTTTCTTTAAGCATAACCTTCTCCAATCTGCTGAAAAAACTTCTATTTCTGAATATGAGATTACCATAATTTCCCTATATTTGCAATAATCGTTAATTAAGCACCGTCTAGCCTTAACAGAATAAGTTCTGTTTTAATACTAAACGGTGCTTTTTTGTGCATTATAAATTATTAAATTTTGATAACCTAAATATTAAGAGTTTCATATTACTTTTTATCTTTTTTATCCTTTTTAGCCTTTTTACCTTTTTTAGGTGGCTCGTATACAGGACCCCTGATTCTTTTTGCCGAAGTTACATAAATTCCACTGATTTGAGCTTTAACTTCTTGATTAGGAAGTATTGTCTCAAATACCTTTGAGTCACAGATAAGTGACATTACTTTTGGACCTACTTTTACTTTTAGTATTGGAAGTTTAGCTCTTCTCATATACTTTGGTGTTTGTTCAAGTACCATCTTTGGAAGATTGGCGTCCTTTAACTTTAGCTTTTTTTTATCAATAACAAAAAATGTCATTGTTTGTGATGCTGATTGTATTGCCTCATTTTGTGTTGCTTGCTTTTTTTGTAATCTTCTTCCGATAAAATATAATCCAATTAATATAGCAATTAACACTATAATTATTATTATTGCGATTTCAAACCATCCCACTTTTGAATCCTCCTTTAAGTAATTTGCAATTTATTGTACCATTTGAATAATCAAAATACAACAATCGATTTTTAATTCGTATAATCTTGTGTTTTATCTTCTTTAATCTTCTTAGATTTAATATCTAATTGTATAACACAATCGGATATATGTTCATTATTAATTTCTAATGAATAGGCTATTTTTACATGAATATTATCCTTTGTATCTTTAACTTCTATCTTATTTGCAAGAAGTCCAATCATAAATCTTCCATATGGAGTATCATAAAAAGTTTCATTCTTTTTATTCTCTTCAAAATGCATATGCACACTATTAGGACCTTTTTTAGAGATCTCCACACTGTCATTTTTAATCTTTATTGTGTTTTTTGTGACACCTTCATATTCAGCAGATACTTCTTCATACATTACAAAATGTTTTCCATTCCTATTAAAGTATTCAGCTGATGTAATTATCTCAACTCCATCTTCACCTTCATCATTAAACTGAAGACCATTCAATGATAACAGAACATCTTTATTCATTTATTATCCTTTCTTAGCATAAGTACTAGAACTTTTCTATGTCTATCTTTTCTATATTAAAATCTTCTAATTCAGGCAATATAGACTTAGCAAATGATTTGAATTTTATAGCAGCATCGCTAACATAAAATTCATGTTTTACGCTAGTGGGCTCACTAGCTATTGCTAATATATTTTCACTCTCTAATAATCTTTTTAACTCCATCGCTGTTTCATAAGCTGGATTAATTAGCTTTACATTTTCTTCCATTATATATTTTATTGTATCTTTTAGTAAAGGATAATGAGTACAACCAAGAATCAAGGTGTCAATATCTTTATCCTTTAATGATAAAAGATATCTTCTTGCGACTTCATTTGTTACTTCATCATGTATCCAACCTTCTTCTACTAACGGAACAAAAAGTGGACAAGCCTTTCCTATTACAGAAGCTTCGGGTTTTATATTTTTAATAAATTCTGTATATATCTCACTGTTAATTGTACCTTCTGTTCCAATTATTCCTATTTTATTGTTAATAGTCTTACTAGCTGCTACTTTTGCACCTGGTTTAACCACTCCAATTATCGGAACATCAATCTCATTTTTTATCTCTTCTAAGGCAAATGCACTAGCAGTATTACACGCAACTACAATTGCCTTTACTTTTTTTGTATATAAGAACTCAACTATCTGTCTTGAATACTTAAGTATTGTATCTTTTGATTTACTTCCATATGGAACTCTAGCCGTATCACCAAAGTATACTATCTTCTCATTAGGCAAATGAGTCATAACTTCTTTAAATACTGTAAGACCACCAACTCCTGAATCAAATATTCCTATAGGATAATTATTGCTATTATTCATTCTAATATCCTCTTTCCTTGATTTACAAACCTGCTTTATTTTAACCCCTAGTATAGAATAATTCAACACGTTTATACATTAAATAATCAAAGAAGTATAAAATTTAACAAAAATCTTATACTTTTTTCATATTGATAATTCTTTTCAATACAAATATAATGTATACAAGATACATTTTTATAATAAATTATTGGAGGATTTATGGATATTATTAAATATAAGGCTTATGCAAAGATCAATCTTGGTCTTGATGTTATAAACAAAAGAGAAGATGGTTATCATAACGTTAACATGATTATGCAAAACATAGATGTATATGATGTTGTTATAGTAAAAAAGATGGATAAGTCAGAACAATCAGAAAAGATAATTCTAAAAACCGATAACCCTAATCTTCCTATTGATAATAATAATATTGCATATAGGGCTGCTTTATTAATGCTTGATGAATATAATATTGATATTCCAATTAAGATAAAGATTGAAAAAAACATTCCAATAAGTGCAGGTCTAGCAGGTGGAAGTACAGATGCTGCTGCTGTTTTATCTTGCTTGAATATTCTTTTTGATTTAGGTATAGACAAGCTTAATTTAATGAAACTAGGTTTAAGATTAGGAGCAGATGTACCTTTTTGTATTCT
This sequence comes from uncultured Lachnospiraceae bacterium, assembly GCA_964538805.1. Taxonomy (GTDB): domain Bacteria; phylum Bacillota; class Clostridia; order Lachnospirales; family Lachnospiraceae; genus CAZIGN01. The sequence continues at coordinate 472 of CAZIGN010000065.1, read as the reverse complement.
AGGTAATACAGCTCTTGCAAAAGGAATTGGCGAGATTTTAACACCACTTTCAAACAAACTTGAAACTATTTTAATACTTGCAAAGCCCTCAACTGGTGTCTCTACTGAATCCGTTTATAAAAACTTGGTTTTAAGTGGACAATCTAATTCAGAAAAAATTGAAAATATTATAGATGCTCTGAGTTCTAACAACCTTTTTCTACTATCTGATAATTTATTTAACTTGCTTGAAACAGTTACAATTCCTAACAATCCTATTGTTCAGACTTTAAAAGATGACTTAAAGAATTATGGTGCCCTTAATTCTTTAATGAGTGGAAGTGGACCAAGTGTATTTGGACTATTTGATGATATAAACAAAGCAGAAAAAGCCTATAAAAAAATGAAAGCCGATGCTAGAGCAGATTACTTAACTATTACTAAGTTTATCAATACTATTTAACATATTTTTTACATTCTTTTTTATATTTTA
>CAZIGN010000064.1:8999-10531 GCA_964538805.1 uncultured Lachnospiraceae bacterium | reverse complement strand
GTTGAAAAAGTAGAAAGAAAGCACAGAATAGAACTTCCAAATTACACACTTGGAGAAGAATTAGTTAGTGCAATATCTCATGGAGTAGGAGCAGCACTTGGAATAGTCGCACTTGTTTTGTGTGTTATAAAAGCGGCGGGTTCAGGAAGTGCCTTAGCGGTTGTATCAAGTGCAATATTTGGAGCTTCACTTGTATTGTTGTATTTAATGTCAACAATTTATCATGCTTTAAAGCCAAATCAAGCAAAAAGAGTGTTTAGAGTGTTTGACCATTGTACAATTTTCTTACTTATTGCGGGAACTTATATTCCAATAGTATTAGTTAGTATTGGTGGAGTGGTTGGATGGGTTTATTTTGGAATAGTTGTAGTTTCTTCTATATTGGGAATAATATTTAATGCTATAGATGTTGAGAAGTTTAAAGTGTTTTCAATGACTAGCTACATAGGTATAGGATGGGTTATAGTCTTTGGTTTTAATGCGCTACGAGCATCTATGGACACTACAGGAATTATACTTTTAGTTGCAGGTGGTGTCACATATACTGTAGGAGCAATTGTGTATGGAGTTGGTGGAAAAGTTAAATATCTTCATTCAGTTTGGCATTTCTTTGTTCTTGGAGGAAGCATATTACACTTTTTAGTTATATATAATCACACATTATAATTAGCTTGATTTATTTTTTCTGTACTCAGATGGGGTTTTATTAGTTTTTGCTTTAAAGCAATTAGAAAAATAATGTTCATCTGTGAAGTTTAATTTTGAAGCAATCATTTTTATAGAAAGGTTACTTCCTTTTAATAATAATTTTGCGGCTTTAATTTTCTGAGAGATAACATAATCATATGGAGTTTGTAAAAACTCCTTTTTAAATAGGCGCGTTAACTGAGAGGTTGACATGCCTGTTTTTTCGCCTAAATCTTCTATGGTTATTTTTTTATAAATGTTGTTATCAATATATTCTTTTGCTATATAAGGTGGAGAAAGTATAGATTTTCTAAAAGTGTTTTTTTGATCACAAATACTAATTAACAATTTGTGAAAAGTCAAAGAACAACGATTGAAAACTAATTGTTGTTTTGAAGTTTCTTTTTCACAATTTGCAAGAAATTCTATAAATATATCATAAACATTAAAATTCTCAAAATATAAGAATTCATCTAAAGAATAAACTTTGCAAAGTGAAGAACACAAAGGTCCATAGACATTAAACCATATTTTTTCAAGATTTTCTTTGGGATCATTTATAATTTGATAGTTAGTATTTGGAGGAACAATAAATAAATCACCTTTTTTAAGATGAAGCTTTTGTTCATTAATCCAAAGAAATCCTTTGCCATTAATAATATATTCAAATTTAAATGATTTTTCAGTATTTGAAGAATCGTTTTTTACAGGATGCTCGTCATCGGGATAAGTAAGTCCAGCCATTTCAACTGAAAAATAGTTACTTTCTTCAGTATTAATAAGATGGTCTTCTATAAAGGTTATTAAGTAATCCATAAAATCCTCCATTTATGTAGGTTATATAT
>CAZIGN010000064.1:3912-8899 GCA_964538805.1 uncultured Lachnospiraceae bacterium | reverse complement strand
AAGATTCTAGATCTAAAGTCTTTTGGTGAAATCCCATAGGCTTTTTTGAAAAGTAAATAAAAAGATTGCCTTGAATTAAATCCAATCAATTCGTCTATTTCTCCTATTGGAATATCTGGGTTTGCCAAAAAATATATAGATTTATCCAAACGAACGTTAAGTATATAAGACCAGATGGTTCGTTTTGTAGCCTCTTTAAATATTCTTTGTAAATAAACTTTGTTAAGACCAACATGAGTTGCAATGTCATCAATGCTTGTTATGGAATAATAATTAAATAGAATGTAATCAATCGCCATATCTACATAAGATAAGTAGTGGTGATTATTGTTCTCAAAAAGTCTAGTTGCTTCAATTATCAATGAATTCAAAAGTACATTTAAATAAAATTGAGAGTTTTTATTATGAAATTCCTTTGATATGCTTGAAACATGTGAATAAATATTAGTGGCATTATGTATTAGCAAGGCGTTTTCAAAAGAATTAAAAAAGTCTCTAACATTAGAATTAGTTACAAGCAAATCACTAATTGACAAAAAACCGTCTTTTTTGCTAAACATTCCACAAGAAGCACCTGAAATCAAGCAAGGCTCATCAGAGTTTACAACTAATTTATGAGGAACAGCGCCATTAATGATAAATAAGTCTTTAGGTTTTAATTTGTATTCGATACCATCCACAAAATAAGAACAAGTACCTTTTGTCACATAATTATATTCAAAAGGAGATTCGGGATGAACGTGGTAGTTCATAGAAAAACCTCTCCAGTTTGTATAATATACACATTCTGGAACAAGATTTAATTCTGGATTTAAATAATCAATAAAAGCTTTTTTACTCATGGGATAACTAACCTTTCACGAATTCATATAATTGATGATACGATATGAAAAGAGGAAAGTCAAACATTTGTTAAAAATAATAACCTGGTAAAGTTTTAAGTTGTTATTAAATATAGTTTGTATCTAAAAGATTGTATATAATAATTTTGGATATGTTGGTAGAAGAAGCAACAACCTTTTGTACAATTTTCACCTTAAAGTCGAATATGTAGCTATTCGACTTTTTTTGTATTATAAGATAAACAATAAAAATGAGATTTGTAAAGAAAAACCATTGTTGTTTATAGAAGTTATTTTGTGTGGAAATTTAGTTAAAAATAAAAAGTCTTTGCTTGAAAATAGCAAGATATGTGTTAATATATATATCAGATGTAAAAAAATAAATAGAAAATATTTGGATAGATTCCATTTTGAAAAATCAAAAAGGGAAAGGCAAAGGAAGATAATGAGTAAAATTATTTTAACAGGAGATAGACCAACAGGAAGATTGCATATAGGTCATTATGTTGGATCATTAAAAAGAAGGGTTGAATTACAAAATTCAGGAGAATTTGATGATATTTTTATTATGATAGCTGATGCACAGGCATTAACAGATAACTTTGATAATCTTGATAAAATAAGAGAGAATGTTATAGAAGTTGCGCTTGATTATTTAGCGTGTGGATTAGATCCTAAAAAGTCTACAATATTTATTCAGTCGCAGATTCCAGAATTGTGTGAGCTGAGTTTTTATTATATGAACTTAGTTACTGTTGCAAGGCTACAAAGAAATCCTACAGTAAAATCAGAGATTCAAGCTAGAAATTTTCAAAGTAGTATACCAGTAGGGTTTTTTACATATCCAATTAGTCAGGCTGCAGATATTACTCTTTTCAAAGCCACTACCGTTCCTGTAGGGGAAGATCAACTGCCAATGTTAGAACAAGCTAGAGAGATAGTAAAAAGCTTTAATAATTATTATGGTGAAACTATGGTAGAGCCTAAAGAATTACTTCCAGATAATAAAGTGTGCTTAAGGCTGCCAGGAATTGATGGAAAAGCAAAGATGTCAAAGTCGTTAGGAAACTGTATCTATCTTGCGGACTCACCGGAGGAAATAAGAACAAAAGTAATGAGCATGTATACAGATCCAAATCATATTAAGATTGATGATCCTGGTCAAGTAGAGGGCAATACAGTGTTTACTTATTTGGATGCATTTTCTAATAATGAGCATTTTGAAAAGTATTTGCCAGAATATAAGAATCTAGATGAGCTAAAAGAGCATTATAAAAGAGGTGGTCTTGGAGATGTAAAAATCAAGAAGTTTCTTAATAATGTTATGCAAGAAGTTCTAGAACCTATAAGAATCAGAAGACAAGAGCTTGAAAAAAACATTCCAGAAGTTTATAAGGTGTTAATAGAAGGAACCAATAGAGCTAGAGAAGTTGGTCAAAAAACCATGGAAGAAGTTAGAAAAGCTATGAGAATTGATTATTTTAATGATGAAGAATTAATGAGTGGCAAAAATAGAATATAATAATAAGTAACGTGGGAAAAGTAGTAGTCTAAAAAAGACTGCTACTTTTTTTAAAAAGCTGTTGACAAACACGCCAACTCTTATTATAATTTAAACATCACTTATTGTTTATAAATTGAAAAGGGAGGAAATCATGGGGGGAAGATTTAAAAACATTATTAAGGTAGTGGCTTTTTTTGTTATAATATTTATAGTTAACGTAAAAAAGGTTGAAGCAGCAGATTTATACAAAACTGGAATTAGTTTTGATGATTCTGGAAATTTGAAAGTAATAACGCATGATAAAAGAGCGACTACTAATACAACCTACGAAACAATAGGGTTTACACTTAAAAGATATAATATGCCTATATATCATAAAGAACAGCAGGTGGCATATATACTTAATTCTAATGATTTTTATAGTATTAATGATCCCTTTAATCCAGGGTATGCTTATTTTTTCTATACCATTAATTCTACCACAGTATCAAATGCTATCAATAGAACTTCAAGAGAATGGTATGAACAATTATATACTTACGGCGGATATATATATATCGATGATATTATAACCGTTTATGAAAAAGGAATTGCACAAGGAATTCTTTATTCAAATGGAACATATTCTGGAGAAGTATATTTTACGGTAGAGGGAATTATTAATGCAAGAAACTGGAAATCAAAAGCAAGTTTATACACACATTTTAATAGAAAGATTAAGTATCCAGTTATAAAACCACCATTAAGCGAAAATATTATAATAACATCAAAAGTTAAAGAAAGTTTTGTGTCAGATATTAAGATGGAAGCTAGTATCAGTGCTGGTATTGATAATAAAGAATTCTTTGTAGAGTCTGGAATACCATCTAAAAAAGATATAGATATTTTTGTAAAAGCAAGTAAGTTTAATTATGAGCTTAATACTAATAAAATAACAGGATTATATAAAGTTCCAGTGAAGATTAACCATAGATATAAACTGGTATGGAATGATTATTATCTCGGAAGACAAGAAGAGACGGTTATTGTAGGAAGAACTTACCTAATAGAAAGAAGTTTTAGTTATTATGAACTTGATAGTGTTAAAGTTTATAAGCTAGAATCAATATTAGGAGGATTAAGCATAACTAGCAAATTCAGGCAAAAAGAAATGATAGATGTTAATATTCCACTTCGTGTAACGCGATATGGAGCTACAAAAAATCATATCGCCTTCACACTAAAAAATCAGAATTTAACAATAGATGGTGGAACTATAAGCGGAACAGGATATAAAAGACCAAACATACCAAATCATAATCTGTTTACTACAGCAAATAATAATCTATCACTTTTGTCCGTCAAGAATGATTTGTGCAGTGTCGATAATAATATTATTATGTCAGATAGTCTAAAAACAACGAATTCAAGTGTAAACATATTTAATAACTTGCCACAGATTGAACACACAATAAAGGACTCCATTAAAAGAGACATTATTAACAATAGATATACAGGCTATGTAGAAGCTACATATAAGAACATATATGTTAATGAATACAAGAATCATAAAGAAGAGATTAAAACGTCTGTTAATGTGCATACACCAGTAATATGTAATGGCTATATTAATGAAGATAAAAGTTATAATCAATTAATAAGTCCAGATAATAGTATCAACCAAATTACTATAGGATATAATTTGTATGCTAAGTCTGATGCTTTTGGAAGACATCTGTATTATCCAGGCTATGCGCTTAGAGACTATAAAGAATATGTTATGTTTTCAGAAGTCAAATTCCCGTTTGATATAATAAAGAATAATAAATTAGTTAAAGCCAATATATGGATACCTGCTAGTGTATATTTTGATGGCTTTTTTATTCCAAATGGAACTAAAGAAGGCAGATATAAGATATCCTTTAGAAATATAGCCTATAATTATGGAGTAAAAGATCCTTATACAAGTCTAGAAAGTATATCGCAAAGTTTTGCTAATATTAATAATAAAAACTATATAGCTAGCTCGGAGTATGAAGTAGAACTGATTGGGAGCATATATGGATTAAGTGTTAATAATAGTAAGGGAGAATTTAAGGTAAAAGACTTTCCTTTAAACATAGAGACATATGAAAAGCAAAGTATAAGTTTAAAAACCAAAGGAGACTTATGCAATGATGATGATAAAGTGATTATAAAAGGAGAGTTTTATGCAATCGACAATATAACTAAAAACAGAGAAAAGGTAGATGTATACTATAAAAATGGATCAGAGCTAATTAGATTAGAAAATGAAATAACTTTTACAAAAGACAATAGAATAATAACTGAAGATGGAATTATAAAATGGAGTAAAAACATAGACATACCTAACAATATTTATGTTAAAAAGCCTAAAGATACAAAATTTTTGAAAGAAAAAATTGTTGTTTTCAATGTAGATATTATAACAGAATCTAATAAAGTAAAACCACTTAGTTATAGAAATGAAAGTAATTATTTAAAGGGATACTGCAATATGTGGATAATAGAAAAAGGGGTACTAGGCAATGATTCAGAGATTTCAATTGAATTTGAAAGAGGAGATATCTTTGTCTGGGACAAAATAATGAGCAATAATGAATATAAAGTAGTGGGAACGCATTAATAACATAATCTCTAG
>CAZIGN010000064.1:0-3812 GCA_964538805.1 uncultured Lachnospiraceae bacterium | reverse complement strand
GGGAACGCATTAATAACATAATCTCTAGTTGACATTTTTAAAGCTTACTTATAGAATATAGATAATATGTAAAGACAGTGAAAAGAAGAGTACCCAAGCTAAGTATATACAGAGAATCCGATTATGCTGAGAACGGAGATATATAAAGTTGGAGAAGATGGTCTTGGAGTTGCACACCGAATCATAATTATTTATAAAATTATTAGTGTTTGATTGGTAATATTTTGTAGTATTTTAAAATATAATACAAGATCAAACAGAGTGTTAATTATGTTAGGCTGTGACGGGAGCAACCGTTATATTGCAAACTATATATTTATGTAGTTACAAAGGTCTGTTTACGTAAGTGGCAGATAAATTAAAGTGGTACCGCGAAGTTAACTCGTCTTTAATAAAGCATTAATTATAATGCTTATTAAGGCGAGTTTTATTAATTTATAGGAAAAAGGTGAAGACATGACAAAAAAACCATATTACATTACAACAGCAATAGCATATACTTCTGGAAAGCCTCACATAGGAAACACCTATGAAATAGTATTAGCAGATAGTATTGCAAGATTCAAAAGACAAGAAGGATACGATGTGTTTTTTCAGACAGGAACAGATGAACATGGTCAAAAAGTAGAACAAAAAGCAGCAGAAAAGGGCTTGACTCCTAAAGAATTTGTTGATGATGTAGCAAGTACTGTTAAGTCGATATGGGATATGATGAATACTTCTTATGACAAGTTCATAAGAACGACAGATGAGTATCATGAAAAGCAAATACAGAAAATATTTAAAAAATTATATGAACAAGGTGATATTTATAAAGGTAATTATGAAGGAATGTATTGTACACCATGTGAAACATTTTTTACTTCGTCACAATTAAAAGATGGAAAATGTCCTGACTGTGGTAGAGAAGTAGAAGCAGCAAAAGAAGAAGCTTATTTTTTAAAGTTAAGTAAATATTCAGATAGATTAATTGAACACATTAATAATAACCCTGACTTTATTAGACCAGAATCTAGAAAAAATGAAATGATGAATAATTTTATATTAGCAGGTTTACAAGATCTTTGTGTTTCAAGAACTTCTTTCAAATGGGGAATTCCTGTTGATTTTGATGATAAACATGTTGTTTATGTTTGGCTTGATGCTCTATCAAATTATATTACTGGCTTAGGTTTTGATGTTGATGGGAATCATGATGATTTATATAAAAAGTACTGGCCATGTGACCTTCATTTGATTGGTAAAGATATACTACGTTTTCATACTATTTACTGGCCAATAATGCTTATGGCTCTAGGAGAGGAACTTCCTAAGCAAGTATTTGGACATCCGTGGTTACTTCAAGGCGACGGAAAGATGAGTAAATCTAAGGGAAATGTATTATATGCAGACGAGCTAGTAGATATGTTTGGAGTTGATGCAGTTAGATATTTTGTATTACATGAAATGCCATTTGATAATGATGGTGTTATTACTTGGGAATTATTAGTTGAAAGAATCAACTCAGAACTTGCTAATACATTAGGTAATCTTGTAAATAGAACAATAGCAATGAGTAATAAGTATTTTGAAGGAAATGTAGTTAACACAAAGATAAACGATGAATTTGATGAAGAGCTTATAAAAGTTGTTACTTCTACAAAAGAAAAAATAGTAACCAAAATGGAAAGATTAAGAGTGAGTGATGCTATCTCAGAGATATTTGCATTGTTTAAAAGATGTAACAAATATATTGATGAAACTATGCCATGGGCACTTGCTAAAGAAGAAGACAAGTTAGAGAGATTAAAGACGGTGCTTTATAACTTAGTTGAGAGTATAGTAATAGGTGCAAGTTTGTTAGAGTCATTTATGCCTGAAACATCAAAGAAGATATTAAACCAATTAAATACTAAGGTTAGAGAATTTGAGAACTTAGATAAGTTTGGCTTATATCCTGATAATAATGTTGTTACTAAAACACCAGAGATATTATTTGCAAGATTAGATATGAAAGAAGTACTTGAAAAAGTAGAAGAAAAACAAGCGCTAACAGCAAGTGAAGAATATCCAGAAGTTGAGAAAAAAGGTGAAATAAGCATCGATGATTTTGACAAAATTCAAATACAAATAGGTGAAGTCTTAGCTTGTGAGCCAGTAAAAAAAGCTAAAAAATTGTTAGTTTCACAGATTCGAATTGGTAATGAGGTTAGACAAATTGTTTCTGGAATATCAAAGTATTATAAACCAGAAGAGATGATAGGAAAAAAAGTTCCAGTTATCACTAATCTAAAACCAGTTACACTTTGTGGTATAGAATCACAAGGAATGATACTTGCAGCTAGCGATGATAAAGATAACCTAGTAGTATTAACTGTTGATAGAGATATTGTATCTGGCTCAACCGTATCATAATAGAGAAATTAATTATATAATTATACTTTTTTTATAGATTATATCTTAGAAAAAGATTATAATTGTAATAGACACAAAGTTTTTAGTGGTTTATACAACAAAAGAGGAGGTGCGATTATGGAAGAGACATTAATATTCGAAACACATGCTCATTATGACGATGAGAGGTTTGATGAAGATAGATATGAACTACTTGATTCGATGAGAAGCAGAGGGATAGGGAATATAGTTAATGTTTGTGCGAGTTTAGAATCGTGCCAAAAGACATTGGAACTTACAAAGAATTTTCATTTTATTTATGGTGCAGTAGGAATTCATCCTAATGAGACAGGAGTTCTTAATGAAGACAACTTTAAAGAAGTAGCGCAATATGCAACAAAGCCTAAAGTTGTTGCAGTTGGAGAAACGGGTCTTGATTATTATTGGGATCAACCATCAAAAGAAGTACAAAAAAAATGGTTTATAAAGCAATTAGAATTAGCAAAGGAATTGGATTTGCCAGTCATTATACATTCAAGAGATGCGGCTAAAGATACTATAGATATTTTAAAGCAACATTATAATTCTCCTAAAGGAGGAATAATTCATTGTTTCTCATATTCTAAAGAGATTGCCAAAGAATATACAGATATGAATTTTTATATAGGAGTAGGAGGTGTTGTTACATTTTCAAACGCAAAGAAGTTAATTGAAACTGTAAAAGAAACTCCGATAGAAAGAATCGTATTAGAAACAGATGCTCCTTATCTTGCACCTGTTCCAAATAGAGGCAAAAGAAATAATTCGATAAATTTAGTATATATAGCTAGCGAGATTGCAAAAATTAAAGACATTCCAGTTAGCGAAGTAATAGCAATAACCGCAGAAAACGCAAAGAGGGTATTTGGACTCTAATCAATTAAATAACTAAGAAAAAAGATGGTAAAAAAGATGGCATTTTTGGGAAACCCAACAAATACAATTGAAATTTTAAGAAAATATGGATTTTCATTTCAAAAAAAGTTTGGACAAAACTTTCTTGTAGATTCTAATATATTAGAAAAGATAATAAGAAGCGCAGGTATAACAAAAGACGATATGGTTTTAGAGATAGGACCAGGAATAGGAACCATGACACAATATCTTTGTGAACAAGCTAAAAAAGTTGTTGCAGTAGAGATAGACAAAGCACTTATTCCAATATTAACAGATACATTATCAGAATATGATAATGTATCTGTTTTGAATGAAGATATTCTAAAGGTTGATATTAATAAATTGGTAGAAACGGAAAATGAAGGAAAGCCGATAAAAGTAGTTGCGAATTTACCATACTATATAACGACCCCTATAATAATGGGACTTTTTGAAAGTAAAGTTCCAATAGATAGTATAACAATTATGGTACAAAAAGAAGTTGCAGATAGAATGCAAGTAGG
>CAZIGN010000063.1:2495-10794 GCA_964538805.1 uncultured Lachnospiraceae bacterium | reverse complement strand
AGACATTTACGCGTGTCAAGGTGAAGATGGCTTGTTTGAGTTATTAAAAGAAATAGATTATGAATCTTCTCTTATAATTCACAAAAACAATGTTAAAAAAGTTCAAAGAGCAATAACCTACTATAAATTAACGGGTGAAAAAATATCAAAACATAATGAAGAGCAAAAAGAGAAAGAATCGCCTTATAATTATGCATTCTTTGTACTAAATAATGAAAGAAAAATTCTTTACGATAATATTGACAAAAGAGTAGATAAAATGCTAAAAGATGATCTGATTTTAGAAGTTAAGACATTGCTTGAAAAAGGTTATTCTAGAGAACTTACTTCTATGCAAGCTCTTGGTTATAAAGAAATAATTTCTTACCTTAACAAAGAAATATCTCTAGAAGAAGCAATATTTATTTTAAAAAGAGACACAAGACATTTTGCTAAAAGACAATTAACTTGGTTTAGAAGGGAAAAAGATGTGAATATTATAGATTATAGTGAATTTGAAAATAAACAATTAGCCTATAATAAAATGCTTGAAATATTAAAAGAAAAGAGAATAATAGAGTGATGAACAATGAATTAAAAGCAATTTATAAAGACCTAGGAATAGATGAAAAAACATTTGAATTTTCAAAAAAAATATTGGATGGTTTAAAAGATAGATTTGAAAAGATAGATGAAATTGCTGAGTACAATAGTCAAAAAGTTATTAAAGCAATGCAAAAAAACAAAGTTAATGCAAATCATTTTGATGCATCTTCAGGTTATGGATATAATGATGATGGAAGAGATGTTTTAGAAAAAGTTTATGCAGATATTTTCAATACGCAAGATGCATTAGTAAGGCCACAAATTACTTGTGGAACTCATGCACTAAGTCTTGCCTTATCAGGAATTTTAAGACCAAATGACGAACTATTGTCTGTTTCTGGAAAACCTTATGACACACTTCTTGAGGTTATTGGTATAAGAAAAAGTATAGGTTCATTAAAGGAGTTTGGAATAACTTACAATCAAGTAGATTTGTTAGAAGAAAAAGATTTTGATTTTGAATCAATTAAAAAATCTATCTCAGATAAAACAAAAATGGTGGCTATTCAAAAGTCTAAAGGATACCAAACAAGAAAAACTCTATCAAATCATCAAATCGGAGAAGTTATAAGCTTTATTAAAAACATTAAACCAGATATAGTTATAATGGTTGATAATTGTTATGGTGAATTTGTTGAAACAAAAGAGCCAAGTGATTATGGTGCAGACTTAGTCGTTGGATCTTTAATCAAAAATCCTGGAGGAGGTTTAGCACCTATAGGTGGGTACATATGTGGTAAAAAAGATTTGATTGAAAAAATATCTTATAGATTAACATCGCCAGGTTTAGGAAAAGAAGTTGGAGCTACACTTGGTGTTAATAGAAGCTTTTATCAAGGTTTATTCCTTGCGCCAAGCGTGGTTGCAAGTGCCTTAAAGAGTGCTATATTTGCAAGTTATGTATACGAAAAACTTGGATTTAAGGTTGTGCCTTTAGCTTGTGAAGAAAGATATGATATTATTCAAGCTGTTGAATTTAATATAAAAGAAGCAGTCATAGAGTTTTGTAAAGGGATTCAAGCAGCAGCGCCAGTCGATAGTTTTGTTACCCCAGAGCCTTGGGCAATGCCAGGATATGATTGCGATGTGATAATGGCAGCAGGAGCATTTATTCAAGGCTCATCAATAGAGCTTAGTGCAGATGCTCCAATTAAGCCACCATATGCGGTGTATTTTCAAGGGGGATTGACTTGGCATCATGGAAAACTTGGAATATTAAAGACTATTGAGTATTTGAAAAATGCTAATTTAATAAGTTTTTAGAGTATACAAACAATATTCTATATGGTAAAATCATAAAGATGCACAAGTTTTTTGTGCTTAAAAACATTTTCTTATTGTACGTTTGGGAGTGCGCGCGAAAGGAAAATTAATATGAAAAACAAAAAAATGAAGGATATTTTCAAAGATGACAGGCCTTATGAAAAATGCCAAAAGTACGGAGCAACAGTTTTAACTGATAGCGAATTACTTGCAGTTATTATTAAAAGTGGAACTAAAGGTTATTCGGCAAAAGATATTGCAGAATTAATACTTAAAGAATCGCCTCTTGAAAAAGGTATCTTAGGGATTAATCATCTTAGTATTGAAGAGCTTACTAGAATTAAAGGAATAGGTATTGTAAAAGCAATACAGATAATGTGTATTTGTGAATTATCAAAAAGAATAGCAAAAGAGTCAAGAAAGAGCAGACTCATGTTTAATAATGCAAGTTCTGTAGCAGATTATTATATGGAAGATTTAAGACATAAAGAACATGAAGAAGTACATTTGCTATTACTCGATACAAAAAGCATGCTTATAGGTCATAGTTTGCTGTCAAAAGGGACAGTAAATGCATCGCTTATTTCATCAAGGGATATTTTGATTGAAGCATTGCAAAAAAAAGCAGTATATATGATTTTGGTTCATAATCATCCTAGTGGTGATCCAAGTCCTAGCAAGGATGATATTATTAATACAAAAAAGATAAATGAAGCTAGTAATCTTATAGGAATTTCTCTTATTGATCATATAATAATTGGAGATAACAAATATATTAGTTTAAAAGAACGAGGAATTTTGTAATTGAAAGGAGAAAACAATGGCACAACATATGTATGGAGTAGATTTTGGTACAAGCAACATCAAAATGTACAACCTAAATAGTGATACTATATTAAATGAAAAGAATATTATTGCAATAAAAGATAAAACAGAGGTATATCAATTTGGAGATTTAGCGTTTGAGATGTATGAAAAGGCACCTGCAAACATTAAGGTTTCTTATCCTATAAAATCAGGAGTTATAGCTGATATTAATAACATGGAAACATTATTTACTTCATTTTATAAAAAAATCAACGGCAATAAAGTAATTACAGGAGCGGATTTTTGTATCACTGTTCCAACAGATATAACAGAAGTTGAAAAAAGAGCTTTTTATGATGTTGTAATGGATCTTAAAATCAAGGCAAAAAAAGTTACTGTTGTAGAAAAACCAATTGCAGATGCTGTTGGTCTTGGAATAAATGTAGATAGTCCAAGAGGCAACATGCTAGTTAATATTGGTGCAGACACTACTGAAATATCAGTTATATCTACGAACGGAATTGTTTTAAGTAAAATCATTAAAATCGGCGGCAATAAATTTGATGAAGCTATTTGTGGTACTATTAGAAGAAAACATAATCTTATAATTGGTAGTAGAACTGCAGAACAAGTAAAAATAAACCTTGCAGATGCTATTGGTGGAGATGATGAAAAAACATTTATGGCTTACGGAAGAAATATAGTTTCAGGTCTTCCAAACGCAAAAGAAATAACAAGCGATATGATTCATGATTCAATTAGTGAGATTTTAAAATCATTAATTGATTCAATTAGAATAATACTTGAAAGAACACCACCAGAATTATCTGCTGATATAATGGAAACAGGAGTTTATTTAACAGGAGGTTCAGCAAGAATTAAGAACTTAGACAAATTAATAACCGCTGAGACAGGACTAAAAGTCAATACTACAGACAATCCTTCTGAAAGTGTAATTAATGGTGTAGCAAAGATATTGTCAGACCCATCTCTTCTCAAACTTACATATATACCAAGAGAAAAGCAATACGACTAAGGAGTAGTCTATGTCAAACAATAAAAAAAGAAAGAATAAATATAGCATACCACCAAAGTTTGTTCTTGTTTTTCTTACTATTATTTCGGTTACTATGATAGCACTTACACTAAGAAATACTAATTCGCTTAATTTTTTGAGAACCACTTCATCTAGCGTTATTATTCCTGTTCAAAAAGGGATGAACACAATTGGAAGCTGGTTTTATAATCGAGCTGAAGATATAAAAGAGTTAAATGCTTTGAAGAAGGAAAATGAGAGTTTAAAAACCAAGATAGACGAACTTACTATTGATAATACATTATTGATTCAAAACAGAGCTGAACATGAAAGACTTTTAGAACTATATGAGTTAGATAATTATTATAAGGATTATCCTAAGGTTGCTGCAAGAGTAATAGGCAAAGATGCAGGAAACTGGTTTTCGGTCTTTACTATTGATAAAGGTTTAGATGATGGTATAAAGGTTAACATGAATGTTCTTGCTGGATCTGGACTTGTTGGAATAGTTACATATGTTGGTAAAAACTATTCTACCGTTAGAACCATTATTGATGATGAAAGTAATGTAAGTGCAAAATTTTCTTCAACTTCTGATAATTGTATAGTGCAAGGTGATTTAACTCTTATAAATGAAGGTTATCTTAATGTAATACAGATAACAAAAGATGCATTAGTTAAAGAAGGAGACATGTTACTAACTTCTAATATTAGTGACAAGTATTTACCAGGATTACTTATTGGTTATGTTAAAGACATAAAAGAGGACGCTAACAATCTTACAAAATCTGCAAAAGTAACTCCTGTAGTTGATTTTAATCATATAGAGATTGTTCTAGTTGTTACACAAATCAAAGAAAATATTGACAAATAGTTACCTAATTATAGAAAGGCATTAACTATTATGCTAAGAAAGATTATACTTACTAGTATTCTTATTATAACATTTTTAATACAAACAACATGGTTAAGAGCGATTGAATTAGCGGGTATTAAGCCTAATTTGTTGATTATTTTTGTTTTTATGGTTGGTTTTATAAGAGGCAAAAAGGAAGGCCTTTGGGTGGGATTTTTTGCCGGTTTTTTAATAGATATCTTTTTTGGATATTCTGGTATAATTGGTTTAAATACTATGATTTATATGTATATAGGCTACTCTAATGGTTGCTTTAACAGAATGTTTTATTATGAAGAGATAACATTGCCAGTGGTATTATTAGTTATTAGTCAATTTTCATATAGTATCTTTATATATTTTATAGCGTTTTTGTTAAGAAACAAATTAGACATAGGCTATTATATGATAAATGTTATATTGCCAGAATTAACCTATACTCTTATAGTAACATTAGTTGTATATAGACCTTTTATTAAATTAAGTAAATGGATTGAAAGAAAAGAAAAAAGGGGTGAAAAGCAATTTGTTTAACCTATTAAAATCTAGAAATATAATAATCGCTACAATTGTAATAACTATGTTTGTTGCCCTTGGTATAAGACTTTTTAACTTGCAAATAGTAAATTCGGATAACTATCTAAACAACTATATGCAAAAAACTGAAAAAGAAAGATTTCAAGTAGGCACAAGGGCTTCGATATATGATAGAGAAGGAAATGTACTTGCGTATAACGAATTAACTTACGCAATTACGATAGAAGATACACTTGATAGTTCGAATACTAAAAGTGATGAACTTAATTTCATAATTAAATCTCTAGTGGATATAATAGAAAAAAACAATGATGCTTTATTAAATGACTTTCCTATTGTATATAACCAAAACAATGATTTGATTTTTTCTACAGGAATAACTGAAAATACAAGACTTAGATTTCTAAAAAACATATATGGGACAGAAGTTTTAGATACAGAAAAAGAGCAGATATCTACATATTCTGCACAAGAGGTTTTTACATATTTAAAAGACACAAGATATGAAATTTCAAATGAGTATTCAGATGAACAATGTTTGAAAATAATGATGGTAAGATATAGTTTGTCATTAAATGCATATAAAAAATATATTTCAACTACAATAGCTACAAATGTTTCTAATGAAACTGTTGCTGCTATATATGAAAACAAAGACATACTAAAGGGCGTTAGTGTTAAAGAAGAAACTGTAAGAAGGTATAATAATAGTTTGTATCTTGCCCATATAATAGGTTATACAGGGAAAATATCTGAAGAACAACTTGTAGAACTAAATACAGCAGGTGGAAATTACTTTATAGATGATGTAGTAGGAAAATCAGGGATAGAGTATACTTTTGAATCTACTCTAAGTGGAGATAAAGGGAGTGAAAGAGTTATTGTTGATACTCTTGGAAAAGTCATTAGTGTTCTAGATAAAAAAGAGGCCACTGCAGGAGATGATATATACTTAACTATTGATACCGATTTACAGATTGCTACGTATCATGCTTTGGAAAAAAATATATCTGAAGTTCTTCTTGATTATATAGTAAATAGTGATGCAACTATTGATGGGAAAAAGAATGTTTTAATACCTATAAAAGATGTGTATTTTCAACTGATTAATAACAATTTAATAGATATAACAGCTCTTAATAATGAAAATTCATCAAATACAGAAAAAAAAGTTTATGAAAAATTTGTTAATAGACAAGAAGCTGTTATAGGAGTTTTGAACTCTCAAATTTTAGGCAACGAGAATATTATAATGAAAGATCTTCCAAAAGAATTTCAAGAATATTATGATTATATATTCGAAAAATTAAGTAACAAGGATTATAATATAATTGACAATAGCTTAGTAGATAAGAATGATGAAATGTATAAAAAGTGGCTTGAAAATCAAGTCAGTTTCAAAGATTTTTTAAAGTATACAATAAAAATGAGTTGGATAAACCCAACATATTTAACTTCTGACACAAAATATTCAGACTCAGAAAAAATATACGAATCTATATATAATTACATTATTTCTAGTATTAAAAATGATATTAACTTTAATAAAATAGTATATAAATATCTAGTTAAAAACATGAGTATTTCAGGTAATGAACTTTGTGTTATTTTATATGATCAATTGGTTTTACAATATAATGAGACGGAATACAATAAATTACTTTCAAATGGAGCAGGTTATGCATATGAGTTTATGATGAATCAAATAAGAACTCTTTCTATTACACCTGCGCAATTAGCACTAAAACCTTGTGCTGGATCAGCGGTTGTTACAGATGTAAATACTGGTGAAGTATTAGCTCTTGTTTCTTATCCAAGTTATGATAACAATATTTTTTCTGGTTCAATTGATGAAGACTATTGGAGGCAACTTAATAATGATTTATCAATTCCACTTTATAATCGAGCAACAAAAACAAGGATGGCACCTGGCTCTACATTTAAAATGCTAACAGCAACCGCAGGCCTTGAAGAAGGAGTGGTGGCTCCTTTTGACACAATAAATTGTGCAGGAATATTTACAAAAGTAACCCCTTCACCAAAATGCTGGGCATATCCTGGTGCACATGGTGCAGTTAATTCATATAGAGCACTTGAACAATCTTGCAATTCGTATTTTTATGAAGTAGGTTATAGATTGGCAAGTGTTAATGGAACTTTTGATCATGATACAGGAGTTGCAACGTTAAGAAAATATGGTGAAATGTTTGGCTTGACAACTGAATCAGGAGTTGAAATTGACGAGTCACAACCACAGTTTTCAACTGAAAATGCAGTTACATCTTCAATTGGACAAGGTTCAAATTCCTTTGCGCCAGTTCAATTGGCAAGATATGTATCAACAATAGCTTCTAATGGTAAAAATTATAAACTGACACTACTAGACAAAATTACTGATTCAAAAGGCGATGTTATAAGTAATCCTTCACCTATTTTAGAAAATGAAGTTGCTCTAAAAGCAAGTACTTGGGATGTTTTACATAAAGGTATGAATCAAGTTATTACTAAAGGTTCTGTTAGAACTCTTTTTGCAAATTATCCAATTCAATTAGCTGGTAAGACAGGAACTGCTCAAGAAAATTTAGCAGAAGCTTCACATGGTTTATTTGTTTCATATGCACCTTTTAATGAACCTGAAATTTCAGTTGTTGCTGCTATACAAAACGGTTATACCTCTTTTAATGCTGCTAAAGTTGTAAAAGATGTAATAAGTTTTTATTTTGGCTATTCTACTTTAGAAGAAATTATGTCATAATATATAAAGTGTAGATAAAAATGTCAGGAAGGGAAGATGAATGGAACTAAACACTAAAAATTCAGTAGTTATTAAGTATAATACGGCAAATAGTATAATAATTATTTTAGATGCAAGTATTAATTTTGATGAATTGTTGATATTGATAAGAAATAAGTTTAAAGAGGCCTCAAATTTTCTTAAGAATTCAAGTTTGAAAATAGCTTTTGAAGGAAGAAAATTATCAAATTTTGAATTGAATAATATTATAAGTATAATATTAGAAACAACTGATGTTATAATTGATGAAGTTGTAGATAGTGAAAAACTTAAAAAGCTTAGAAAAGAAAATGTTAACAATTCAATGCCAAGAAAAGATATAGAAAAAAAAGACATGGAGATATCTGAAGTGATAAAACCGCTTAAAGAACCATATAAAGAA
>CAZIGN010000063.1:0-2395 GCA_964538805.1 uncultured Lachnospiraceae bacterium | reverse complement strand
ATAAAGAACCATCAGTAAATGACCTTACACACAATGCTCAATTATTTAAAGGCACACTAAGGTCGGGACAGATCTTAGAAAGTGATAATAGCTTGGTTATCTTAGGAGATGTAAATCCAGGTGCAAATGTAATATCTAACGGTAACGTTATTGTTTTAGGGAGCCTAAAAGGCTCAGCAGTAGCTGGATCGAGTGGGAATGAAACAACTTTTGTTATTGCCCTTGATATGAATCCGGTACAAATAAGAATAGGAAATGCTATTGGTCGTTCTGAAGATAAAAAGAACAAAAAGAAAAAAGATTCAAAAGATCCTATGATTGCATATGTTGAAAATTCTAACATCTGTGTAGGACCATTAACTAAAGATGTTTTAAATGAAATACGTTTCTATTAAAAACCGGAAAGGTATTTGATATATATTTAACTAACAACAAGATGAAAGGTAAGAAATGTATGTGTGAAGTAATTGTAATAACATCAGGTAAAGGCGGGGTAGGAAAAACTACAACCTCGGCTAATGTAGGAACAGGTTTGGCAAAATTAAACAAAAAAGTAGTGTTAATTGATACAGATATAGGGCTAAGAAACCTTGATGTTGTATTAGGTTTAGAAAACAGAATAGTATATAACTTAATAGACGTTATTGAAGGTCACTGTAAACCAAAACAGGCTATGATAAAAGATAAAAGATATTCTAATCTTTACCTACTACCATCTGCACAAACTAGAGATAAAAACAGTGTAACACCAGAACAAATGAAAGAACTTGTTGAAGAATTAAAAGCTGATTTTGATTATGTTATTCTAGATTGCCCAGCAGGTATTGAACAAGGATTTAGAAACGCAATTGCAGGAGCTGATAGAGCAATTATTGTAACAACACCTGAAGTATCAGCAATTAGAGATGCTGATAGAATTATAGGACTTTTAGAAGCAGAAGAAATGAGTAAAAAAGATCTTATTGTTAATAGAGTTAGAATGGATATGGTTAAAAGAGGAGATATGATGTCTATTGAAGACGTTGTTGACATTCTTGCAATAAATTTAATTGGTGCGGTTCCAGATGATGAAAATATAGTTGTTTCAACTAACAACGGTGAACCATTAGTTGGAAATGAAAGTTTGCCAGGACAAGCATATATGAATATATGTAGAAGAATTATAGGCGAAGATGTTCCACTTATGGATTTGAATGGTAATTCAGGAATATTTTCAAAATTTGCAAAAATGTTTAAAAAGAACTAGAATAAGGAGAATGTGATATGAGTGTATTAGATTTTTTCAAAAAGAAACCTTCAGGAAACATAGCAAAAGATAGGCTAAAACTTTTGCTTGTATCAGATAGATCTAATTGTTCTCCTGAAATTATGGAAAAAATTAAAAATGACATTATAAGTGTAATAGCAAAATACATGGAAATAGACTGTGAAGGACTTGATATTCAAATAATGCAAACGGAATCTGAAAACAATAATGGCAATGTTCCAGCACTAGTTGCTAATATTCCAATAAAAGAAGTTAAGCACAGTTCTAAATAGGAAGAAAAATGAAATATTATTTAAATAAAGCAATTAACAAGTTAAAGGAATATAATTACAAAAGTTTAAATCTTACATTTTTATTTTCTATAGTGGCATTAACAACTATAGGCTTAAATGTTATTTCAAGTGCTTCAAATGATGAAACGTTTATCAAAAAGCAGATTTTAGGTCTAATATTAGGAACTATAATGTTGGTTGTTTTAGCTTTAGTAGATTATAAATTTGTTTTAAGATTTTATGTGCTTATTTATGCATTTAATGTTATACTTTTATTAGCAGTAAAGTTTTTTGGACCGGTTTATAATGGTGCTAGAAGATGGCTTGAATTTCAAATTTTTCAATTACAACCTAGCGAATTTGCAAAGATTTTCATCATACTTTTTCTAGCAAAGATAATTACGAAAAATCAAGAAAACTTTAATACTCCAAAGAATTTAGTAAAGATAATAATCTTGTTTGCAATTCCGCTATATTTAGTATTAGATCAACCTGATTTATCTACAAGTATAGTTATTTGCGTCGTGTTTGCATCCATTATGTTTATGGGAGGACTGAGTGTTAAGATTATATATAGTTTACTTGGTTTAACAATTCCTGCTACTGTAATATTTGTGTATCTAATACTACAACCGAATCAACAGATTATTGAACCATATCAATTCAACAGACTTGTAGGTTTTTATGATGAATCTAATGAGAAAGCAGCTGCGATAAATTATCAACAGGAAAACTCGGTTATGGCTATAGGTTCAGGTGGATTATGGGGTAAAGGACTACATAATGATAGCGAAGACAGCGTAAAAAATGGTAATTATATTTCAGAACCAGAAACAGATTTTATTTTTACAATAGT
>CAZIGN010000062.1:0-10900 GCA_964538805.1 uncultured Lachnospiraceae bacterium | reverse complement strand
AAATTTCATAAATCCACCAAGATATCGCTAAATAAGCGATATTGCCCAAATTAAGGCACCCTTTCTTTTAATATAAAAGATTGTCAAGCTATTAGAACTTGTTTTCTTGAATTTGTTTTAATGTAACACTATTTTGTATAAAACAAGTGTAGTAATAGTAAAAAGGGGGTAAAATAATTTCTTTTATATTAAAAATTTGATATAATAAGTATGTAGATTAGAATAATAAATGTTACTGTTTGTAACTTACATCACAGATTAATAAGCAATACTCTGATATAATAATACAATTAATAACAATCATTATTAATTTTGATAAAAGAAATGGAGAATATTATGGAGTATCAAAAGGAAAAGTACGATAATATGTATAAAAAGATTATTAGAAGGTTGGCAATTGCAATTGGTTTGTTAGTTATTATTTTAGGAATAAGACAAGCATTTATTCAACAGATCTTTACAGCCGAATCTCAAATGACAAAAGTAATCAATGTATCGGGAAGACAAAGAATGCTTAGTCAAAGAATTGTAAAAAATATATCCTATATTTCTTATAATGAAAATCTTGATAGATATAGAGAGTTTTATTTAGATGATTTGAAAGCTGACATAGAAGAAATTAGTTTGATGCAGACAGCCCTTTTAAACGCAGATGGAACTAATGGAGTTGAATATGAACAATCTGAGTTTGTGAAAAATTTGTATGTAGATACAAAAAATGTTTTTGAAAAAATAAAAAATGCAACTCAAAATATAATTAAAGAATATGAGTCAGGTATATATATAAGTAAGACTATCGATAATAATTTTGAAGATTTAAGAATTTATGAACATGCATATTTAAGTAAGATGAATAACATTGTAGAAATGCATGAAACACAAATCAAAGAGTTTATACAAGAAAACAATAATATTCAATTAATATTATTGTTAGTTTTAGCATTTATTTTGATTATTTGTATTTTCTTTGTGTTTTTACCTATAGGAAAACTGATAAAACATTCTGTATTTGATATAAATGAAACAAACAGTAATATGATTCAATTATTTAACAAGATGAATGGAGCTCTATTTATCATCGGAGATAATGGTGATATAAAATTATTTAATGAAGATGCTAAGCAATACATAAGTAAAGAACAACTAGAAGATATTAAAGAATATAATGAAAACTCATTAAATATTATAGATAATCTTCAGTGGAATAGTAATGTTTTGACAAAAAGTATTGAAAGAATTCTCAACAATGAAAAAGTAAATAAAATAGAAACAGAATTAGTAGATAATGAAGGTGTAACAAAAACGATAGTGCTTTCACTTGATAAAACCACATATAAAAGAAGCAATGCTATTATTGTAACAATTTACGATGTGAGTTTACAAAAAAAAGCAGAGGAAAGAATAAAAGAGATAGCAACAAAAGATGAACTAACAGGAGTTTACAACAGACATATGTTAGATATGATAGTTGATGAAGAGATTGAAAGATCAGAAAGATATGACATTTCATTATCTGCTATGATACTTGACATTGATAAATTCAAAACAATTAACGATAGGTGGGGTCATCCTGTGGGAGATCTTGTTTTAAAACATACTGCTGATATTATTAAAAATGAAATTAGAAAGCCTGATTTTATTTTTAGAATTGGTGGAGAAGAATTCATAATAATAATGCCAAATACTAATAGTGATGGAGCTTATAAAGCTGCTGAAAAGGTTAGAAGAGCAATTGAAGATTCGATTCATCCTATTGCAGGTAAGTTTACAATAAGTATAGGAGTAGCTCAAAGAGAAGAAGGAGAAACCTATAGGGTTTTATATAAAAGAATAGATGAAGCCTTATATACAGCAAAAGAGACAGGTCGAAATAAAACAGTAGTAGCGCTCTCTGGTAATGAACAGCCGATATCATTTAATATGAGGTGGAAAACTAAGTGGAATTCTGGTGAAAAAACCATTGATGAACAACATAAAAAATTGTTTTATATAGCATATGACTTATTAAACAGTGACCTTAAAAACGATAAAAAAACAGCGGTTGAGTTGCTTGACTTTTTGATAGAACATGTTAAAGAACATTTTGAATATGAGATAGGTGTTATTAAAAACACTGAGTTTCCTGGGGTTTTAGAACATAGGAATATCCATGGAGAATTGATAAAAAGCGGAGTAGCTTTGAAAAAAAAGCTTATCGAAGACGAAAATGTAGTTATGAGTGATATTTTCAAATATGTTTTTGACGAGATAATTATAGGTCATCTATTAAACGAAGATGTTAAGTTCTTTAAATACTTGAAAAATGATATTATATAAAAGCCAAAACAAAGCTATAGTAAAACTCCAAAAAAGGAGGACAATATGACTAAGAATAGTCTTAAAAATGTTGATAAAAAAACATACAAAAGAATAATAAAAATTATCAATTTCATATTGCCAATAGTTATTTACTTTTATTTGTCTAGGTTTTTGCGTGATTATAACACAGATAAAAAAATGACTATATTAGGGTTTGAGTTAAACAACTCAATTAGGAATGGAATTATAACACAGATTCAGATGCTTATATCAGTTTATCTAGTTTTAAACACAGAAAAAAAAGGATATATTGCTGCCTTGTTTTTAAATGCTTTTGGTTTAATTATGGCTTTTAGTTTTTCTATATCAACTAAAAGCATTGATTCAATTCCTGGTGTTATATCATATTCAGGTGTTATTATAATAATAAATCTTATATATAGTTATAAAAAGAAAATCAAGTCAAAGTATAGATTGTTAAAGCAAAAAGAGTTTGAATTAAAACAGATGGCTTATTTTGATAGTCTCACTGATGTTTTTAATAGGAAGATGTTTATTGAAGCCCTTGACATCAACACATCAGAAAACAACAACATAAAAGAATTTGAGGAAGTTTTTCTTATACCACATATTGAACAATCAAATAAAAGTATATATGTAATATTTATAGATATAGATGATTTTAAAAATATAAATGACACTTACGGACATTTTGCCGGAGACATAGTGCTTGTAGAACTAGTAAAAAGGGTGAAAGAAATTCTAACAGATGCTGATATAATAGGAAGACTAGGCGGAGATGAACTAGGAATTATTTTAAGAAGAAAAATTAAAGATGACACTATAAAAGATTTTATAGAAAATATAAAAAAGGCAACACTTAGACCGTGCATTATTAATGGAAAAGAAGTGAAATCTACTACAAGTATGGGGGTTGCTGTTTATCCAGATGATTCTACTGAATCAGTAGAACTGATTAAAAAAGCAGATATTGCTATGTATAAAGCAAAAGAAAAGGGCAAAAACAATGTTGTTTATTATAATGAACTAGATAACTTATAATAGTTTCTTGAATGTAAAATAACTACAAAAAAGGAAAATTAAAAATGAAAATTAAATGGAAAATAGTATTGGTGTCTACAATGCTTATAACATTTCTAACTACCATGATTTCTGTTTTTACTTACGTAGAAGTTAAAAACATCGTTAATGATGAAAATGAAGCTGCACTTAGAAACTATGCACAAATGGGTGGTGTGCTTTTTAATATAGCATATCCTGGAGACTGGGAATTAAAAGGTGATAAACTTTATAAAGGTGACAGATTAATAAATAATGATAATATGGCAATAGACATGTTTACAAATAATACAACAGTATTAGCAACAATCTTTGCTAATGACACAAGGGTAACAACTAATGTTTCAGATAGTGAAGGTAATAGACAAGTTGGAACTAAAGCTTCTGATGAGGTTATAAAGCAAGTTTTGACTGAAGGCAAAAATTATGAAGGTACAGCTGATATACTTGGTAACTCGGCAAAAACATTTTATCAACCAATTAAAGACAAAACAGGTAATGTAGTTGGTATGTGGTTTGTTGGAATGTATAATTATGAAATCAATGATCAGATTTTTTCAGCAATGCGTTTAGTTATTGTATTGGCAATAATCATGTTGATAATAGGTGTAATAGTATCTTATTTGTTAGGAAATGCTATCGCAAAAGGCATTAACAATGTAAAATCCAGAATAAACGACATGGAAAAAGGAAATTTTGATTTTGTAATTGATAAAAAACTTTTAAATAAAAAAGACGAAGTTGGTGAAATATCTAGATACTCTTACGAGATGCAAAAAAAGATTAAGTCTATAGTAAAAGGTATTCAAATTGAATCGGAAAAAGTAAAAAAAATGTCAATAGAATCACTAGAGAACATGAAAGATGTTCATGTTAATATTGAAGATATCTCTGCTACTACACAAGAACTTTCTGCAGGTATGGAAGAAACATCAGCTGCTACTGAACAAATGAATGCTTCTACATATGAAATAGAATCAGAAATTGCTAATATGAAAGAAAAAACCTCAAATGGAGATAAGCTTGCAGAAGAAATCAAACTAAGAGCATCAAATCTTAAAGTTGAAACTTTAGAATCTCAAAAAAAAGCTGTAGATATATATGAAAAAACCAACATAAAATTAAGAGAGTCTATAAAAAAAGCTGAGGCTATAGAACAAATAAAAGAATTATCTAAAACTATATTACAAATTACAGACCAGACAAATCTATTAGCACTAAATGCAGCTATAGAAGCATCAAGAGCAGGTGAATCTGGAAGAGGCTTTGCTGTGGTTGCAGATGAGATTAGAGTTTTAGCTGATAATTCAAAAGAAGCAGTTACTCAGATAAATGAAGTTATTTATAATGTATCAGATGCTGTAGATGGAGTAGTAACAGACTCTGAAAAACTTCTTGAATTTGTAGATTTGAAAGTAATTAAAGATTATGAAATGCTAGTACAAACAAGTGTGAAATATAATGAAGATGCAGATATGGTAAAAACTGTTGTAGGAGAAATACATAATATATCCGAACAATTATATGAGAGTATATTACAACTAAGAAAAGCAATAGAAGAGATAACTATAGCTTCTGGTGAGGGAGCGCAAGGAACTTCAGATATTTCAGATAAGATTAACGATATAGCAACAAAAGCAGAAGAAGTACTAAAAAATGTTGAAGAAAACAAAATAAGTTCAGAAACACTAGATAGAATGGTAGAATTTTTCAAACTATAAAAAACAGTAGTGAAAGAAGGTGATAAAATGTCATTAAAAAACAAACTATATTATAGTTTATTAGCAATAATTATAATGACATATTTTATTGGTCTTTATCAAACTAATGATTTAATAGGAGATATTTTATCGCCGATTATAACACTTATATTTTTTATTATAATATTTAATGGTTTTGTATTAAAAGAAAAGCTTATACCTTATAGGATAACAGGAGTATTAACTTCTTTAGCTGTTTTTAATTGGTTTTTATGTGATTTTTTCTGGGGATATTATTCATTAATACTTAAAGTAGATCCAGAATCGAATTTATTTGTGTTATATGGTTATTCATTAACAAATGTTTTCTTGTTGTTTTCATTTTTGGTATTCTTTTATCTACAAATAAAACAATGGAACAAAATGCAATTTTTTGTTGACTCGATAGTTATCTTTATAGGAGTTGCAATATTTATATGGCTAATAATATTTGATAATGATATTAACAAAGCAAATATATTAAAAGATGATTTAATATCTGCGGCATCATTAGCAATTGATCTTTTGCTCTACACTTGGCTTAGCATCTGGTATTTACAAATCAGAAAGATGGTTCTCCCAGATTTTTTAAATCATCTTGGTATAGGTATTCTTGTATTTATAGTAGCGGATGTTATATATTATTATCAGTATTTTTATACAGAATATGTACCTAATTCGATAGTTGATGGAATGTATGTAATTGCATTTTTATTCATAGCATTATCAGCTATAAGAAGAAAAGAGTTTACAAAAAAGAATTTAAGAATTGCAAACTACGTTTATGAAGGTGAAGCTACAAAGATTAAAAAGGAGCTATTGCTACTAATAATACCTATAACTTTACTTGTATTTAAAAGAGAACATACAGAGTACATAATAGTAGTGGTTATAGTTTTGATGCTTTATTATCTATTTACGAGTTATATACAAAAACATATATTTATAGAGCAAATGGCAAGAAAGGATAGAGAATATATTGAAGAATTAGAAGTTCAAGTAGAACAAAGGACTAGAGAAATAATTGATTTGACAAACTTAGATATTATTACAGGACTTCATAGCAAAAGATATTTTGAGTCATATTTAGAAGAGATATCTAAAGAAGTTAGACGAGGCGAAAAGCTTATACTGTTGTTTGCAGATCAAAATAAATATAAAATAGTTAGAGATATGTATGGTGTAGTAATTGCTGAACAAGTATTAAAAGAGCTAGGTAAGAGATTAGAGAGTATTATAGAAGATAAAGAAGGAAAAGTTGCCTCTTTTGGAGAAGATACATTTTGTGTCTTGATAAAAGGCTATTATGAAGTTAAAGAAATCGAAAAAATAGCTGCAGATATGATACATAAATGTAGTGGTGTCTATAGAATAGATGAAAATGATATAGTAGTTACTTTAAATATAGGTTTATCAATCTACCCTAATAACGTATTAGAACCTTTAGATTTGATCAAAAATGCACAAATTGCTATGAAGGAAGCTAGAGATAATGGTTTTAATAAATACTATATCTTTAATAAAGAATTAGGAGAAAAAATAGATAAACACAATAGACTAGAAGTAATGTTGAAAAAAGTAAACTATGATGAAGAGTTCTTTCTTAATTTTCAACCACAGATCAATACTTTTACTAAAGAAATTGTTGGTGTTGAAGCGTTGTGTAGATGGGTTAATAAACAAGAAGAATTTATACCACCACTTGAGTTTATACCAATAGCTGAAGAAACTGGACTTATAATTCAACTTGGATATTGGGTACTAGAAAATGCATTAAAACATCTTGAATATTGGAACAAATTATCTAAAAAAGATATTAGGATTGGAGTAAACATATCTGTAAAACAGTTAAATGATAAAAACTTTATTGATAGGGTTTATAATTTCCTAAAACAATATAATATTAAACCAGAAAAATTAGAATTAGAGATAACTGAAAACGTTCAGTTAGAAGAAAATGCAGAAATAGTAAAAGCAATTGAAACACTAGTTCAGATGGGAATAACAATAGCTATTGATGATTTTGGAACAGGTTATTCTTCATTGTCATATATTAAAAAACTGCCGATTAAAAGGATAAAAATTGCTAAAGAGATAGTAGATAATATTGAAACGGATTTATACGATAAAACAATAATAAAAGCAGTTGTTGATATTGCAAAGCAAAAAGAAGTCGTGGTTATTGCAGAAGGAGTAGAAAAAGAACAACAATTAAATATTCTTAAACAATTAAACTGTAATGAGATTCAAGGTTACTATTTTTCTAAACCACTTTCTAGTGAGGATTTAATAAACAACTGGCTTAAATAAAGAATTGGCTTAAATAAAGAATTATTCATCAGAGAATAATTCTTTATTTAAATTGTCAAGATCAATTATTCTAAATGTATTTTGATAATAGTCTATAAGCCCTAAATCTTTCATTTTAGAAAGCTCACGGCTCATAGACGGCCTAGAAACATTTAGAAATTCTGCTAATTCATTTCTATTTGGAATAATACTAAAAGTCAAACTGTTATTGTTTTGATATTCCTTTAATAAGTATGCGCATATTTTTTTGCGCATACTTTTTATAGTTAAGAGGTCGATTTTTTTGTTTAAATCATTATTTTTTTGTCCGAGTAGCATCATCATATTTGATATTAATTGTGTATGAAAATCGCATAAGTTACAACATGTTCTGATTATTTTTTCAAAAGGAATAAATAAAATATCACATTCTACCTTTGTTTTAACAGTTACTGGCGAGATTCTTTCTTTTGTACAAACAATGCCTTCTGCAAAAACATTAGATTCACCAAGAAAAGCCAGAATATGATTTTCGCCGAAGGTAGTCTCTTTTATAATATCCACTGATCCTTTTAAAACAATACATACATAACTTACTACATCTCCAGTCATAAATATTATTTCGTTTGATTTATATGATTTTTTATATGCATTTATACAAGACAATAAACCTTGAAAATTATTAATATCTATGTTGTAAAAAAGAGAACAGTTTTCTAGTTGTTTTAAATATTCTTTCATATATTTACTAATGCATATCTAAAAAGATATTGCCTTTAGTTTTTAAAATAAAAAGGCTTGCATTAATCCCTTTCCAAGTATTCTAAAAAGTTAACTAATATGAGTATAAAACTATGAATAAATTAAGTCAATTGAAATTTGTAGCTATAGCTACATAATTTAAATGTTAAATATTATATAGTTTAAACAACAGTTGAGCCAAAATCTAACTATTGTTAGAAAAAAGTTCAAAAAGTTACAAAAGTTATAAAACAAAGACAAGAAGAAAGAAAAGACGGTTAATTCAAAGAGCGTCAAATTTTAAAAATAAGTTTAATTCATCAAGTGATGAGGAAAGGATTAATATGGCAGAAAAAATGTTTTGTTATCAATGTCAAGAAGCAGCAGGATGTAAAGGATGTACACTTTCAGGTGTCTGTGGTAAAACACCAGAAGTTGCAGTTTTACAAGATTTATTAATTTATGTAACTAAGGGATTAAGTGAAGTTACAACGAATTTAAGAGTGGTAGGAGTAGATATTGCGTCTAATATAGATAACTACATCGTTACAAATTTATTTACGACTATTACAAATGCTAACTTTGATAAAGAAGTATTTTATGCAAGAATTAAAGAAACAATAAAGATTAAGGATGAATTAATTGAAAAAGTATTAGATAAAACAAAACTTCATCATGCAGCATTGTTTACTGCAACTTCTAATGAAGAATTAGATGCAAAAGCACCATTTGTTGGTGTATTATCAACTGAGAATGAAGATATAAGAAGTTTAAGAGAACTCATCATTTATGGTGTTAAAGGTTTATGTGCTTATGTAAAACATGCCAATGAATTAAAACATGATAGTCGTGAGATAAATGGATTTATACAAAGAGCATTAGCCTCTACTCTAGATGATACACTAGGCCTTGAAGAGTTAGTAGCATTAACGCTTGAAACTGGTAAATTTGGTGTTGATGGAATGGCACTTTTAGACGCTGCTAACACAAGTACTTATGGTAATCCGGAGATTACAAAAGTAAATATTGGTGTTAAAAATAACCCAGGTATATTAATATCAGGTCATGATCTTAGAGATTTAGAACAATTGCTTGAACAAACAAAAGATACAGGTGTTGATGTATATACACACTCAGAGATGTTACCAGCGCATTATTATCCAGCATTTAAAAAGTATGATAACTTTGTTGGTAATTATGGAAATGCGTGGTGGAAACAAAAAGAAGAGTTTGAAAGCTTTAATGGTCCTATTTTAATGACTACAAACTGTATAGTTCCTCCAAGTGAATCATATAAGAGCAGAGTATTTACAACAGGAGCATCTGGATTTGATGGATGCACCCATATAGAAAAGAATGCAGATGGAACTAAAGATTTTAGCCAGGTTATTGAACTTGCAAAAACATGCAAACCTCCTGTTCAGATTGAAGAAGGAGAAATCGTGGGTGGATTTGCCCATAATCAAGTAATTGCTCTTGCTGATAAAGTAGTATCAGCGGTAAAAGATGGAGCAATAAAGAAATTCTTTGTAATGGCAGGATGTGATGGAAGACATAAAACTAGAGAGTATTATACTGATTTTGCTAAAGCGCTTCCTAATGATACAGTTATATTAACCGCAGGTTGTGCAAAGTATAGATATAACAAATTAGACCTAGGAGATATTGGTGGAATTCCAAGAGTGCTTGATGCAGGTCAATGTAATGATTCATACTCATTAGCTGTTATTGCATTAAAGCTTAAGGAAGTATTCGCACTTGAAGACATAAATGAATTACCTATTGAATTTAACATTGCTTGGTATGAGCAAAAAGCAGTAATAGTGTTACTTGCTCTTTTATACTTAGGAGTTAAAAACATTCATTTAGGACCAACACTCCCAGCATTTTTATCACCTAATGTAGCTAATGTATTAGTTGAAACATTTGGAATCGCAGGAATAAAAACTGTAGAAGAAGATGTAGAATTATTTATGAACGCATAATTTGACTTTATTTATAATACAACCTCCAACTTAGTTAAGTATAAAATTAAACTAAGTTGGAGGTTTATTTTATAAAAACTTAATTGACTACAGATTGTAAAAAGTGTAAACTATGCCTTATAGACTAAGATTTTGAAAGGTAGATATAAGATGAGTGCCTATAAAGATATAGCAAAAGTATTCAAAGCATTTAGTGATGAGAGAAGAATAGAAATCATTGAACTATTATCTGACGGTGAAAGATGCGCCTGTGTTTTGTTAGACAATCTTGACATTAGTCAGTCTACATTATCACATCACATGAAGATATTGTGTGACTCTAATATAGTTGTAGCTAGAAAAGAAGGTAAATGGACATATTATACTATAAACAAAAAAGGTGTTTGTTATGGAAAAGCTCTGTTAGATAAGATTACAAAGGGAGAGTGTGATTAATTATTAATTAGAGATTTTTATTTGTTGGTCAAATCGATACATCTAAATCTATGAATGAGTCTAGCTCTCTATTAGAAAAGCTGTAACTAATAATATTTAAAAAGGTTAATAACACTAGAAAATAAAACAAATTGAAAACGAATTAAAGCTAAGTAATAGGAAATGATAAAAAGAAAGGATAAATGCTCTACTTTTAATTAGAAAGTAGTCTCGAAATTAAAACTTTAAAAGCATTGGTGTTAGTATGAAAGGAAACTTTGAAACAAATAATGCAACAAATAATCTAAATGCAACAAATAACTCAAGTGAAACAAATAACCCAAGTGAAACAAA
>CAZIGN010000061.1:5871-11160 GCA_964538805.1 uncultured Lachnospiraceae bacterium | reverse complement strand
AATCAACTATCATAATATATAGATAGAACTAACAAAAAATGTAAAGGATGATAATTATGAAAAAAGTAGTTTTTATTGATTGCGGAGATACCTTGGTTGATGAATCAACACAAGTTTATGATAAGGATGGGATTGTTGTTGATATTAAGTATCACGAAGATTCTAAAGATGCATTGTATGAATTGAAAAAGCAAGGCTATATAATAATATTAGTAGCTGATGGACAAGATAAGTCATTTAAAAATATTTTTAACAAAATAGGGTTTTTAGAAGAATTTGATGGTTTTGTAGTTTCTGATAATGTTGGTGTATTAAAGCCTGATTTAAAAATGTTTGAGACTGCGTTTTCATTGATTCCACATGAATACAGAAAAAAAGATAATATAGTCATGATAGGAAATAATTTAAAAAGAGATATTGTAGGAGCAAATAATTTTGGAATAACTTCAATCTGGATGAATTGGTCAAAAAGATATTATCATGAAATCGAAAATGAGCTTGAAAGACCTGATTATGAGATTAAATCACCTAAGGAAATTATCGGATTAATAGAAAGAATATAACGGAGGGAATTAAATGTCTATAAAATACCATGTAAAAAAAACAGGAAGTGATTATAATTTTGGTTCAGAAACATCCCCTTTTCTAACTATACAAAAAGCTGCCACAGTTGCATTACCAAGCGATGAGATAATTGTTCATGAGGGTGTTTATAGAGAATGGGTTAAACCTATAAATTTTGGACTGAGTAATGATAAAAGAATAACCTATAAAGTAGCAGATAATGAAAAAGTTATTATTAAAGGCTCGGAGATAATAAAGAATTGGGTTAATGTTGAAGATACGGTGTGGAAAGCAGAGGTTGATAACATGTTGTTTGGTGATTATAACCCATTTTTGACAGAAATCGAAGGAGATTGGTTGGTTGCACCAAGAGAAAACAAGGTTCACACTGGGGATGTCTACCTAAATGGAAAATCATTTTTTGAAGCTTCTTCATATGAGAAAGTTAAAAACCCAGAAAGATGGACTAAAAGTATCTATGAAACTTGGGGCAATTATGATGAAGAATTGATTAATCCTGATGATTCCTTGTTTAGATGGTATGCAGAAGTAAAAAAAGAAGTAACTGTAATATATGCAAACTTTCATAAATTCAATCCAAATAACGAACTAGTTGAGATTAATGTTAGAAAAGCTTGTTTTTTTCCTGAACAAACGGGAATTAATTATATAACTGTAAGAGGTTTTGAAATGGCTCAGGCGGCTACTACATGGGCACCACCAACTAGTCTACAATATGGAATTGTCGGGCCACACTGGAGTAAAGGCTGGATAATTGAAGACAATATAATTCATGATTCAAAGTGTAGTGGAATAAGTTTAGGTAAAGAAAAAACCACTTGTGATAATGATTTTAGGAAGTGGATGAGAAAACCAGGGTATCAATATCAAATGGAATCGGTCTTTAAAGCAATTCGCATAGGTTGGAGTAAAGAGCTAGTGGGCTCGCATATTGTTAGAAACAATGTTATATATGATTGCGGACAAAATGGTATTGTAGGGCACTTAGGAAGTGCTTTTTCAGAAGTTTATAATAATGAGATTTATCAAATCGGTACAAAACATGAGTTTTATGGACATGAACTTGGTGGAATAAAGTTTCATGGAGCAATTGATACGTATATACATAACAATTATATACATCATTGCACACTAGGAACTTGGCTTGATTGGCAAGTGCAAGGAATTAGAGTTAGTTCTAATATTTATTATTCTAATAACAGAGATTTTTTCATAGAAGTAACACATGGTCCATATTTGGTAGATAATAATATATTTACTGCGAATTATTCTATCGATAATGCTGCTCAAGGTGGAGCTTTTGTTAATAACCTTATTTGTGGATTTATAAATCATTACCCAGTTTTAAACAGACCTACGCCATATCATTTTCCACACTCTACAATGGTTGCTGGAGTTGCAGCTACATACGGTGGAGATGATAGATTTTATCAAAATATATTCCTAGGCGGAGAACAAAAAGACAGAATGTATGGGACAAATGAATATAATGGTTCTACAACCTCTCTTGAAGACTATATTGAAAAGATTAAAGAAAAAGGTTTTGGTTACATAGAACACTTTGAGCAGACAAGACAACCAGCCTATATTAATAAAAACATTTATGCAAATGGTGCACAAGCTTTTGACAAGGAAAAAGATTATTATATAAATAGCAAAAAAATCGAAGCAGATATCATAGATAAAGAAAAAGACATATATTTACAGATTAATATAGATAAAGAAATGCTTGATTTTAGATGCGATATAATAAAAAGTAAAGATTTAGGAATGACAAGAATAACCGAAGCAAGATATGAAAATCCAGATTGTAGTGATATAGTTATTGATAAAGACTTGGTAAACAAGGCATTTACAAAAAAGGTTATTGCTGGACCTATACAAGACTTATATGCTGGAATTAACAAGATAAAGATATTTACAAGAAAGCTTTAGCATTTTGCTAAAGCTTTTGAGCTCTTTATATGTTTATACTACTTATAAGAAAAAACAATTAAAACAGAATAAAGTAAAAAACGGCTAAAGCAGTTTTTGTAAAATCTAATAGAAAATATATATAAATTGTGATATAATACTAAATCAATGCAGTTATTTATGCGAAAGGAACTCAAATTTTGAGTAGATTATAATATGATTAATGAAGAAAAAGTGAAATTAATGACAAAACTTGCTTGGTACGAAGAAGGCAAGGGGAAAAAAGATCTTGTTATGTGTAAATATTATCGTAGTGATTACATAGGTCTTAGTATGATAAAAACTACAATAATAACTACCATAGCTTATTTTATGTTGGTTTTTATTGTTGCAATTTATAATCTTGACAAACTAGTATCTGATATTACAAGTATGGATTTTATGACTCTTGGAAAAGATGCAGTTATATATTATGTTATTATGCTGATGGTTATGTTAGTGGTAAGCTATTATTTTGCATCAAGTAACTATAAGAAAGCAAAAAAAAACCTTAAAGAATACAATAAGAAATTAAAAGAATTGCATTTGCTACAAAAAGAATTAAACAAACAAAAAACTGATAACGATCTAGGAGGAAACAACTTTGATAATGAAACTTTTGGTTTTTAAGGAATATAGTAAAAAAATGTATGCGCAAAATAGTTTGTTTATACTACCAGCATTCAAGGTTTTGGCAACCTTTTTTACACTTTTAATATTAAGTTTTAATATAGGTTTTATGGATATATTAAAGCATCCCCTTATAATAATAGTAATAAGTTTATTGTGTGCATTTTTACCACAAAATCTTATTCTTACTATAATTGCAACTGTGTTTATAGGACATTTGTATGCTCTTTCAATGGAGATGGCTATGGTTGCTCTTATAATATTTATTTTGATGTTTATGCTTTATTTTAGATTTGTACCAAAGCATGCGTTAGTAGTAATGATAATGCCTGTTCTTTTCTTTTTGAGAATACCATATGTGTTACCAATAGTTTTAGGTCTTGTTGCAACTCCGTTTTCAATAGTTTCATTGATCTTTGGAACTATAATATATTTTATATTTGGATATGTTAATTCTAACTTAGACTACCTTAATTCTATGTCTGATGATGCGGGTCTTCAAAAAGTTGTTTTATTATTAAAAGCTATTTCAGTTAACAAGGCGATGTGGATTACAATCATTGCATTTTCGTTAGTCTTAGTAACGGTCTATATAATAAGAAGATTATCAGTAGATCATTCATGGCATATAGCAGTTTCTATTGGTGGAATACTAAATATTATAATAATGCTAGTTGGATATTTAATGTTTGGTTTAGATAAATATGTTTCAATACCAGCTATAATCTTTGGCGGAATAATATCGATTGGAATATCATTTTTAATTCAATTTTTAGTACTGACTGTAGATTATACAAGAACTGAGTATACTCAGTTTGAAGATGAAGAATATTATTATTATGTAAAAGCAGTACCAAAGGTTAGTGTAAGTACTCCAAATATTAGTGTAAAAAGAATTAACGCAAGAAGAGCTAGTAAGAATATGAATAAATAGTTGCTTGTATGAATAAAATTTTAAAATAAAAAGGAAAGGATAGAATGCATAAACAAAGCACAGCTATGTTTGCATGGAAAAAAATATGCCAGATTTTATTAATGATCTAATTCGTGATTATATTCCACTTAGAATAGAATGGTCAGATATTATAGAAATTCTGATTATTGCTTTTTTGGTGTATAAAATTATGATATGGATTAAAAACACTAAAGCCTGGGTTCTTTTTAAAGGAATCGCAGTTATAGGTGTTTTTGTAGTAATGGCATCTATCCTTAATCTTACGACAATATTGTGGTTAGCAGAAAAAGCTTTTAATGTAGGGATAATCGCAGTGATTATAGTATTTCAACCTGAACTTAGAAGAGCTCTTGAACAAATTGGAAGAAAAAACTTTTTTTCTGACATTTTTACTAGTGATGATGAAAAATATAAAAAAGGCAGATTTACTGAAAGAACTATAAACGAACTTATAAGAGCTACTTTTGAACTTGCTAAAACTAAAACAGGGGCTTTGATTGTCATAGAAAGAAACCTTAGTCTTGCAGAATTTGAAAGAACTGGTATAGAAATCGATGCTATAGTTACAAGCCAGGTGCTTATTAATATATTTGAACATAACACTCCACTACATGATGGAGCAATAATTATAAGAGGAAACAGAATAACTTCGGCCACTTGTTATTTACCACTTTCAGATAATATGGAACTTAGTAAAGATTTAGGAACAAGGCATAGAGCAGGTGTTGGAATTAGTGAAGTTACAGATGCAATAACAATTATTGTTTCTGAAGAAACAGGAAAAGTATCTATAACAGAAAATGGAATCATAATCAGAAATATTGATGGAGACATATTAAGAGGACATCTAGAAGTACTTCTTGAAAAACAGGAAGAAACTAGGCGTTTTAAAAAGTGGAGAGGAAAACTTAAGTAATGAAAGTTAAAATAACTAATAACATTCTTTTTAAATGTATATCTGTTATTGTAGCTGTTGTTTTGTGGTTATTAGTAATAAAAATAAATGACCCTGTGCAAATTGTTACTATAAGAAACATTCCAGTAACAATTTTAAACGACAATTTAATAGCGGAAAGTGAACAAGTGTATGAAATTATTCTAGGAAAAACTGCCACAGTTACGGTTAAAGGACCAAAATCTATGGTGGATTCTTTAAGTGCAAAAGA
>CAZIGN010000061.1:0-5771 GCA_964538805.1 uncultured Lachnospiraceae bacterium | reverse complement strand
CCACAGTTACGGTTAAAGGACCAAAATCTATGGTGGATTCTTTAAGTGCAAAAGACTTCACTGCAACTGCTGATTTTAAAGATATGTCTCAAACAAATGCTATTCCAATATATGTAACATTAAATGATACAAAGTATGCTAGCAAACTAGACTGGTCACTTGATGTTAAGAATGTTAGAGTTGCGCTTGAAGATGTTTTGTCAAAGGAATTTCAAATTACTGTAGAACAAACTGGTGAAACAGCACAAAATTTTACAATTGGAAATTTTATATTAAGTGAAAAGACAGTCATGGTTAAGGCACCTGTATCAATTATGCAGATGATTAATAAGGCAGTTGTTGAAGTTGATGTAAAAGGAATTAATAAAGATTTTACCAAAGATTTAAACATAAAACTTCTTAGCAATACTAATACAGAAATCAAGATTAATGAGAAGAATGTACAAGTAAGTATAGAAACAATAACTGTAAACACTAATATATTACCAGTTAAAGAAGTTGATATAGCATTTTCGCACCAGGGTTTACAAAAAAACGGATATATATTTGAAGGATTAACTTCGGATATAGAAAAAATAAAAATTAAAGGTGATGATACGCTATTATCAAAGATAAATGAAATTAAAATTCCATCTGAGATAATTAATATAAATAATAAAACAGAGAGCTTTTCTGTTGGCATTAATATAAAAGAATATCTGCCAGAAGGTGTAGAAATATATGGCGATATAAGGGTTGTTAATATAACAGCTAATATTAAGAAAGCTATAATCGAAGTTTTTGAATTACCAATTAATAATATTGAATTTATAAATATTCCTGCTGAATTTAATGTTAAGTATGATGTGATTGAAGAATTTTTATATACTATCAAAGGCTCACAAGAAGATATAGAAACTTACGATTATGAAAAAGCTAAAGCTACAATAGATATGAAAAGTATTAAAGAAGGTTTGAATAAGCTTGACATCAAATTAGTGATTGATAATAAATATGAGATAGTTACTATATCGCAAGCAAGCATTCTTGCGACAAAAAAGTTGCCAAATAATAACGGTGATAATTCAACTCCCGAAGTAACAACATCAGAACAAGAAGAAACTACAACAAACGAAGAAACTGATTTAGTAGAACAAGATATTGCAGCGAATGAAGATGATATGTAGTTGAAATAAGGAATTAAAATTAGGAGCAGTTATGATTAAAGAAAAAGTTAGAATCATAAATCCTACAGGTCTACATATGAAGCCTGCAGGTATGTTGTGTCAAGAGGCAATCAAATTCAAAGCAGATATATCTTTTGAATATGATAATATAAAAGCAAATGCTAAAAGCGTATTAAGTGTATTAGCAGCTTGTGTAAAAAGAAATCAAGAAGTCACATTTATATTTGATGGAATAGATGAAGAAGAAGCAAGCATGGCAATTATCCCTATGATTAGGGATGGTTTTGGGGAAGATTGTACTGAATAAAAAAGAAAGAGAGATTATAACGATGGGAAAATATTTTGGAACAGATGGATTTAGAGGCGAAGCAAATGAGGTATTAACTGTTGAGCATGCATATAAAGTAGGTAGATTTATTGGTCATTACTTTAGTAATGGAAAGAATGCAAAAGTAGTTATCGGAAAAGATACAAGAAGAAGCAGTTATATGTTTGAATATGCTTTAGTTGCAGGATTGACAGCGTCAGGAGCGGATGTTTATTTATTGCATGTAACAACAACTCCGAGCGTTGCATACACTGTTAAAACAGAAGATTTTGATTGTGGAATTATGATATCTGCAAGTCATAATCCTTTTTATGACAATGGTATAAAAATAATTAAT
Organism: uncultured Lachnospiraceae bacterium; assembly: GCA_964538805.1. Classification (GTDB taxonomy): domain Bacteria; phylum Bacillota; class Clostridia; order Lachnospirales; family Lachnospiraceae; genus CAZIGN01. Next base: position 3,940 of record CAZIGN010000061.1, on the reverse strand, counting down.
GCTTCAGGACAAAAACTAGAAAAAGAAGTTGAAGATAAGATAGAAGAATATATTGATCAAAAAGAAGATAATCTTCCATTAGCAAAAAAAGAAAAGATTGGAAGAACTACAGATTATTCGGCGGGAAGAAACAGATATATAGGTTATTTAATATCACTAGCTACTAGGTCTTTTAAAGGTTATAAAGTAGGACTTGATTGTTCAAATGGAAGCGCCTTTACAATTGCTAAAAATGTGTTTGATGCATTAGGAGCAAAAACCTTTGTTATTAATGCAGAACCTGATGGGCTTAATATTAATAAAGACTGTGGATCTACACATGTGGATATACTTGCTCAATATGTAAAAGATAACAATCTAGATATCGGATTTGCTTATGATGGTGATGCGGATAGATGTATAGCAGTTGATGAAAACGGCGAAATAGTTGATGGGGACTCAATTATGTATGTTTGTGCAGTACATATGAAGAATTTTAATGAACTTGCAAAAGATACAGTGGTAACTACAATTATGTCTAATATTGGTCTTTATTTAGCTTTTGATGAAAAAAATATTAACTACGAAAAAACAGATGTTGGAGACAAATATGTCTGTGAAAATATGTTTAACAATGGATATAGTCTAGGAGGAGAACAATCAGGACACATAATTTATGGAAAATATGCTACAACCGGGGATGGAATCCTAACTTCACTAAAAGTTATGGAAGCAGTTGTGGAAAATAAAACCACATTATCACAGTTAACAAAAGAACTTAAGATATTCCCACAAGTATTAGAGAATGTAAAAATAGAAGATAAAGCTACAGTAATGAATGACCCAGATATTAATGATGCTTTGAATAAAATAGAAGCTAAATTAGGAAAAATGGGAAGAATTCTTTTAAGACCTAGTGGAACTGAACCTCTTATAAGAGTAATGGTAGAAGCAAAAACAAAAGAAATATGTTTGGAAAATATAAAGATAATAACTGACATTATAAAGGAAAAAGGATATGCAAAAAGTTGACATTGTAATTCCTGTGTATAGACCGGGTAGAGAATTCATCATTCTAATAGAAAGACTTCTTTGCCAAAGTATTAAGCCTGAAAATATTATATTGATTATAACTGGAGAAGAAAGTATCGATAAGATGCTTCCTTCTTCATTGTTAAATAAGGTGAAAAGTTACAATATAAGAAAAGAAGAGTTTGACCATGCCAAAACTAGAAATTACGGTATGAGTCTTACTAAAAGTAAATATGTTATTTTTATGACTCAAGATGCAATTCCTTTTGATGAAGATCTGATAAATGAACTGCTTATACCATTTGTTGATGAAAATGTGGCGGTGAGCTATGCCAAACAACTTGCTAGAAAAGATTGTGACATAATAGAAACATTTACTAGAAGCTTTAATTATCCTGACTATGACATTATTAAAACAAAAAAACAAAAAGATAAAATGGGAATAAAAACTTACTTTTCCTCAGATGTTTGTGCCTGCTACAACAAAGAAATTTTTTTGAAAAATGGTGGTTTTGTTGATAGAGCAATATTTAATGAAGATATGCTTTATGCAGCGAAGGTTATAGAAAATGACTATAAGGTTGTTTATAAGGCATCTGCAAAAGTTATACATTCACATAATTATAATATGATACAGCAATTAAAAAGAAATTTTGATTTAGGAGTATCTCAAAAAGAAAATGAAGAGGTTTTTAGAGATATTAAATCCGAAAAAGAAGGGATTAAACTTGTCAAAAAGACAGCTAAATACCTTATAAAGAAAAACAAATCACATCTTATTATAAAGCTTATATTTCACACAGGGTTTAAATTGATAGGATATAAACTTGGAAAAAATTATAAAATTTTACCAAAAAGAATGATTAATAGTTTAACAATGAATAAAGGTTACTGGAAAGTTGATAAAAATTAGTTGAAAAAATGATTTTTAAGTGATAGAATAAATCATTATTCATAATTATTCACAGAATAAAATGTTTTTTGAAAGTGAGGAAGACTGATGGGGCTAGTAATCGAGTAAATAAAACAAATAGTGTTATATTAGCTATTCTAAAAAAATACAGTGTTATTTATCGACTCCAAAGCTAATAATAGTATTATGGCAATGATTAGAATAGAAACTAAAATATATTATTGGTATGAAAATACAGAAATGGAGCGATTATGTTAAATTATAAAAAGTATAAAAAAGCACCTGTTATAAATATGGATGTTAGAGAATGGCCAGGAAAAGAGATTGAGAAAGCGCCGATGTGGTGTAGTGTTGATTTACGAGATGGTAATCAATCACTTATTGAGCCTATGGTAGTAGAAGAAAAAGTTGAATTCTTTAATTTATTAGTAAAGTTAGGATTCAAAGAAATAGAGATAGGCTTTCCTTCAGCTTCTCAAATTGAATATGATTTTTTAAGAGAGTTAGTTAAAAGAAAGTTAATCCCTGATGACGTGACTATTCAAGTATTGGTTCAATGTAGAGAACATTTGATTGAAAGAACTTTTGAAGCGTTAGAAGGTGTTAAAAGAGCAGTTGTTCATATATATAATTCGACATCTGTATTACAAAGAGATGTTGTTTTTAATATGAATAAAGAAGATATTAAAAAGATTGCAATCGAAGGAACGAGATTGGTTAAAAAGTATGCAGAACAATTTCCAGGAAAGATAGTTTTAGAGTATTCACCTGAAAGTTTTACAGGTACAGAATTAGAATACGCATTAGAAGTTTGTACTGCAGTTCAAGAAGAGTGGCAACCAACAAAAAGTGATAAAATAATATTTAATTTGCCAGCAACAGTAGAGATGAACACACCTAATGTATATGCAGATCAAATAGAATGGATGCATAAGCATTTCAAAAATCGAGAAACTATATTAATAAGTGTTCATCCACATAATGACAGAGGAACTGGTGTTGCAGCAACAGAATTATCATTGTTAGCTGGTGCAGATAGAGTTGAGGGAACATTGTTTGGTAATGGTGAAAGAACCGGGAATGTTGATGTATTGACTGTTGCGTATAATATGTTTTCTCAAGGAATAGATCCAGGCTTACACTTAGAACATATTAATGAGATTATAGAAACTTATGAAAGATGTTGTAAGATGGAAGTTCATATGAGACACCCATATGCAGGGAAGTTAGTATTTACGGCTTTTTCTGGTTCACATCAGGATGCTATCAATAAAGGTTTAAAAGCTATGAAAGACAGAAAACAAGAGATCTGGGAGGTACCATATCTTCCGATTGATCCTAGTGATGTTGGTAGAGAATATGAACCTATAGTAAGAATTAACAGCCAATCAGGAAAAGGTGGAGTAGCATTTGTTATGGATTCATACTATGGATACAAGTTACCAAAATCTATGCATAAGGAATTTGCAGATGTTATTCAAAAAATAGCTGAAAAACAAGGCGAAGTAGCTCCAGAAACAATTATGGAGCAATTCTCAAATGAATATTTGATAAGTAAAACAAAAAAAGAGTATCCTTTCGAGTTTATTAGTGCAAACATTAACGATAATGGAGATTCTGAAACAAAAGTAAAACTTAATTTTAAGTATAACAATATAGAACAAACTATAGAAGCAACAGGAAATGGTCCTATAGATGCAGTAAGAGCAGCGCTTGAGCAAACTAGTGGTATAAAGATTAAGGTGTTAGATTATTCTGAACATGCACTTGAACAAGGTTCGAATGCAAAAGCAGCGGCATACATTCAGGCTGTTGATGAAAAAACTGGTACAACTAAGTTTGGAGTTGGTGTTAGCTCTAACATAACAAGAGCATCAATAAGAGCCTTATTTAGTGCACTTGACAGGATAGTTAGCTCTTAATAATAAACAAAGCGTCGCCGTTTAGGTGGCGCTTTATTAGAGATATAGGATGAAAATATCTATTATGCTGATAGGGATTGTAGTGTTCACAAAA